>JACQGS010000287.1 GCA_016199405.1 Chloroflexota bacterium
AAGATTTTTTGGACGCGGATTCACGCGGAAAGAACGGATCGAATAAATTTATTATCTGATTTTTCCGCGTTTATCCGCGTCCCAATTTGCTTTATTGGGTTTCGGCTTGTCCGAGTTAGGTTCTCAATTTGGGATCGAGTGCGTCACGCAAACCATCGCCCAAAAGATTGACACTCAACACCGCGACGAAAATCGCCGCGCCGGGAAATACTGACATCCACCACGCTTCGCGCAAATACACTCTCCCATAGTTCAGCATTGCTCCCCACTCCGGCGACGGTGGCTGCGCACCCAAGCCGATGTAACTTAATCCTGCCGTTACATAGATCATTCCGCCCAGCATCACTGTACTGTACACGATGAGCGGCGCGACGATGTTTGGCAAAATGTGGCGGGACATGATCCGCTGATTTGATGCGCCGACTACGCGCGCGGCAATCACGTATTCTAGATTTTTTGCGCTGAGTACCGATGCTCTGACAATCCTGGCGTACGCGGGGATCTGCGAGATCGCCAGCGCAATCAGCACCGTCGTCAGACTGGGACCCAACACTGCCACGATGCTCAGCATCAGCAGGATGGATGGAAAAGCCAAAAAGACATCCGCGACGCGCATGATCAATGTTTCCAAGATCCCGCCGTAATAGCCCGATATCAGACCTAGAACAAGTCCACCGATCAGCGAGATTAGGATCGCCAGCACCGCCACGCGCAGAGATTCTCGTCCACCCCAGATCACGCGGCTCATTATGTCGCGTCCCAGTTCGTCCGTGCCAAATAAATGCGCGATTCCCGGAGGCGCGACCAGATTATCATAGTCCATTCGTGTCGGATCGTATGGCGCGATCCATGGCGCCAGGATGGTCATCGCCGCCAGCAAAATCAACACCACCAAGCCGAACATCGCCAACGGGTTGCGCCGCAGCGAGTGCCAGGCGATTGCCCAGTTGGCTTGGCTATAATGCGATTTCGGATTTCGGATTTCAGATTTCGGATTTTTTGTTTCAGATTGGGGATTTGAGATTGGATACGCCCTCGCGCTCATACGTGCCTAACTCGGACAAGCCGAAACCAAATAGGGCAAATTAGGACGCGGATAAACGCGGAAGAATCAGATCAAAAATTTATTCGATCCGTTCTTTCCGTGTAAATCCGCGTCCAAAAAATCTTTGCTTTTTCTGCAAACGGTTCACCTGTATGGAACTAACTCTGTGCCAGCCGGATGCGCGGATCCAGAAACCCGTACAGCAGGTCCACCACCAAGTTGACCATGACGAACACGGTCGCCATGAACAACACCATCCCCTGAATCTGCGGATAGTCGCGATGCGAGATCGCATCTATGGCGAAGGTGCCCAAGCCCGGTCGGGCAAAGACCGCCTCGATGAACACTGTGCCTCCCAGCATATGTCCAAACTGCAACCCGATTACCGTAACGACCGGGATGAGAGCGTTAGGCAACACATGGCGCAGACTCACAATCAGGTCTTGCAAGCCCTTGGATTGTGCGGTACGAACATAATCTTCGCGCACGACCTCGAGGATGCACGACCGCGTCAGTCGGGCGATTACTGCCGCGGGCGCTAGACCCAGGCAGAACGCCGGCAGAATCAGGTCTTTGAGTTCACCTGTGCCTAACACCGACACCCATTTCAACTGGACTCCGAAGATGATCACCAAGATGATGCCCAGCCAGAAAGAGGGAACCGACAGCCCGAAAAAGGCAATCACCATTGCCGCGCCGTCCACCAACTTGCCACTGGCAGTCGCCGCGAGCGTGCCCAATGAAATTCCGGTCACGATGGCGTACGCCATCGCGGCAAGCGCGAGTTGGAAGGTAGGCGGCAGATAAGAAAGTATCTCCCGCATCACCGGTGTCTGCCCCCGCAACGAAGTTCCCAAGTCGCCGTGCAGAGCATTCCACAGATAGCGACCGTACTGGACCAAGAAGGGATCGTCCAAGCCCAGTTGATGTCTAAGTTGGACTATCGCCTCAGGGGTGGCGTAGTCACCCAGGAGCAACAAGACCGGGTCAACCGGCGTTGCCCTAGCAAGGGCAAACGAGAGGAACGAGGCGCCCAAGAGGATGGGAACGAGTGCCAACAACCGCTTGAGTACGTAGATAACCAAAGACGAGTCCTCCAAACAAGACATGCGGGTCTGACAGGAGGCTCAGCTCCCGTCAGACCCTTTGTTGTGGCCTACTTTCCGCTCTCGATGTAAGCATTGAACAGATTCGGGTAGCGGAATGTGTATTCGTTTGAGACCAAGCCTTTGATCCGGTTGCTTACAGCGTAGAACTTGTTGACAGTGTAGAGAGGTACGCTATATGCTTTTTCCACGGCGAGTTTCTGCGCTTCGGCGACGAACTCTAACGCTCTGGTTTCGTCGCTGGCTCGCAAACTGGCATCCAACAACTCATCTAGCTGGGGGTCGTTTACACGGTTAAGGTTGAGGGCATTGATGTAAGACGAGTGGAACGTCTCACGCATGAGCGCGATGCCATTGGGCTGTCCGGTCATATTCACCACACCCAGATCAAACTTGCCGCTCTGCATCTCCGGCTGGACCTCTGTTACTGGCCCCAGTTGGATGTCGAGGTCAATTCCCAACGCCTTGAGTTGTTGTTTGACCACCTGCGCCACCGTCGGATACGGATTCTGTGACCAAGCCTTCAGGGTGAATTTGAGCGGCTTGCCATCTTTCTCGAGTACGCCTCCGCTTCCCTCAGTATAGCCCGCTTCCTTCATCAGCGCCTTGGCTTGGTTCAAGTCGAAACCGTACCCGATCTTTTCGACCCCTTGCCAGTAGCCGACCGCCCCCTTTGCCACTGGACCCCTCCGTTCCTCGGCGCGACCGCTCAATTGGACGACTTTGATGAGTGCCTGCCGGTCCAATGCCAGGTTGATCGCCTTGCGCACCCTGACGTCGTCCCAAGGTGCTTTGTTCACATTCATTGCCACGGTTGGATCAAAACTCAATGTATACAGCGGCTCGATGTGCACCTTGCCCGTGGCAGTCAGGCGATCAATGTCTTTTGCCTGAACTTCGGCAATATCAATTTCCCCCGATTCCAACCCAGCCAGTATCGTGGCATAGTCACTGACTGAGCGATACTCAAGGGTTTGGATGTAGGGAGGGTGGGAAGCACCCGGAGGTCCCCAATCAAAGTCAGGGTTTCGCTCCAGGACTATTTTGAAACCGGTCTGCGATTCTTTGAATTTGAAAGGTCCCGCGAGTACCGGTTGGGTCGTGAACTTGGCGCCCATCTTTTCAACCGCTGGTTTCGGGATTGGTTGGTTGAACGCCGGGGTAAGAGCCAAGCCAAACATGAACGTAGCGTCTGGCGCAGACAGTTTCAAGATCAGAGTGTAGTCGTCTGGTGCCTCAGCCGATGCCACAGACCCCCACGAGCGTTGGGCAGTTGGGGATTTGAGGGCAGGGTCTTTGTGCCGCTGGATGGTGTAGACATAGTCCTTCGCAGTGAGAGGCGTGCCATCGTGAAACTTGACGTTTCTCTTGAGTTTGAACTCGTATGTCAGTCCATCCGCTGATATCTTCCAGCTTTCCGCGAGAAAGGGTACGAACGCGCCGGTCTTGAGGTCTCGGGTTACCAACCCGATTCCCAGATAGTTCATTATGAAATCGTTTAGACGCGCTCCTGCACTTTGAGGATCAAGTCCGTCGTAAGCCATAGAGGGGAATGCAAGCACTAGCGTACCCCCTACTTTTGGTGCCTCGGTCTTGGGGACCGTCGTTGCCGCGGGTGCCGTTGTGGGCACTGTCGTCGCCGCGGGCGCAACTGTCGGTACCGCGGTTGAAGGTGAGGTTGTTTGGCTAGGCGCGCATGCCGCAATCAGCAATAACACTAGCACTATTAACCCCGCGACTTTAAGAGACAATGCTCGATTCAATTTGGGTTTCACAGTTACCTCCTTGTTTTCTTGGTGAAGGTAGGATTCCAACACCAATAGAGAAAGATATTCATCCTACAATACTCCCAACAGTTGCAGAACCTTTTTCAGGTCAGCACGCTTGTTTTCTGTCATCGGACCGATCGAGCTTTTGGTGCGAGCGGAGCAAATGCCCATGAGAGCAAGTGCCTCCTTGACGACGACCGCGGGTGGTTCCCCCTCAATGGCATTTCGCAGCGGGCGGAGACGGTTTTGCATCGTTCGCGCTGGTACAAAATCGCCTGACCGATACCCGTTGTAAATCACGGCAACGAGATGAGGAACGACGTTCCCGGTGGCTGCAACCGCGCCTGCGGTGCCAAGTACAAGCCCTTCGAAAATCAGAGCATCCTGCCCCATCAGGATCACAAAACCCGAAGACGCTTGCCGAATGAATTCCTTCATAAGCGTCAGGTTACCGCTGCTATCCTTGATACCGACGATGTTCTCGATCCTCGATAGCCGGGCAACCAGTTCCGCGGAAATGTGGACACCGGTGTGCGGCGGATCGTTATGGAGGAGGATCGGCAGACGGGTCGATTTAGCGATGGCGACATAGTGCTCGTACAATACATCGGCGGATTGTGTGGTAACGTATGGCGTAGTGACACTGACGGCATTCACACCGATCTTCTCCGCCTGCGTCGTCAGCGCAATCGCCTCACTGGTGGTCATGGTGCCTGTCCCGGCGTAGACCGGTACGCGACCCCCGGCTTCTTCCACCACGATTTCCATGACGCGCTGTTTCTCCTGCGTCGTCAGCGCGTTCCCTTCACTTTGGCTACCGATAGCAAATAATCCGTGCGCGCCGCCAACGATCAAATGATTCACGAGACGGCGCAGCGCAACCTCGTCGAGTTGCTCGTTGTCGGTTAACGGTGTGATCATTGTTGGCATTGTTCCTGAAGGGCTAATATTCATTCGTGTGTTCTCCGTGATTGGTTGGCAGATGAATACTCGATACACGACTTGTTGTCTGGAAACCACGCACAAAATTATTGCCCATCGCGCGGGTAATCCCGGCCTCCCACTTCTCCCCGGCACTCCGGAACACGCTCTTTCAGAAACACAGTAAAGTTTCCAAGCGGTTGGGCGTATCTGCTCTCGATCAACCTTTCACCACCCTGTTCCGGAGCGTGCCAATTCCTGATATCTCGAGCTCCAGGACGTCCCCCTCGGTGGTCTGAGGGCTATGAGGGGGCATGCCCATCAGAACTACGTCGAGAGGCTGCAGTGCCATGAACTCGGAAATGAAGCTGATTACCCTGGCTACGCCGAACAGCATGTCCCCGGTAGACGCGGTAAGTTCGAGAACACCATTGCGTGTAAACTTCATCGTTAGTGCCGTGCTATCCAGGTCCGTCGCTATCACCGGACCTAACGGGGTGAATGTATAATGGGATTTTGCTTTTGCCATAAAAACGCGCTCTTGAATCAAGTCTACACCCGCCACATCAAATGCACAGGTGTATCCCAGGACGTATTTCAGGGCTTTGTCCTCGGGAACGCTCCTGGCTTCACGTGCCATAACTACGGCAAGCTCGGCTCCAGCCTCCAGGAAATCGCAGCTGGCAGGGATGATTATGTTTTCCAGATGACCGATTACGGAAGAGGCAGCCTTGAAGAAGATCAGCGGCTCCTTCACGTGGTCATGGCCTTTTCCTGGAAAGCCCATGGCGTCGCCCACGACTATTCCGGGTTGAACCGGAGCCACCAACTTCACCTGGTCCAATTTGCATTCCTCGTCGCCCACTTGAAAATCACCACAGATGTCGCCCTGGATCGCGCGTACGCTATCTCCTTCCAATACACCGTAAGCTTGGTTGCCCCCTCTATCATATCGAAGGATCTTCATTGGTAACCCCTTTCTTTTTGTGAAAACAATCAAGCTGTTGAAGCTCTCAGGATCACATCAGGCCTTTGAACCTAATGATCTTAACATCGTGTATGCCTCCTTTCCTCGTCAACAGTCGATCTGTCACTTGGCTTGCACTCAACTTCTGACGACCGTGTTCCGCAGCCTGCCAATTCCCTCTATTTCGACCTCGACAACATCCCCGTCTGCGGTTCCAAGTAGATCACCGAGCGAGCCCATCAGAACTGCGTCTAGCGGACGCAGGGTCATGAACTGGGAAATAGAGCTGATTACACTGGCTACGCTGAACAACCAGTTGCTTGTGTTCATGTCCAGAACGGCAACGTTATTGTGCCTGCACGTCACCCTCAGCGCTCTGCAATCTAGATCTGTAGCAATAAGAGGCCCCATAGGACAGAAAGTGTGATAGGATTTTGCGCGTGCTGCAAATGGGTCCGCAACCAAGCCCCGTACCGACACATCAAGCGCGGAAGTGTAGCCCAAGATGTATTCAAGGGCTCTGTCCTCAGAAACCTGCAGGGCTTCACGTCTCATGACCACTGCTACTTCGGGGCCAATCAGCAAGCCGTTAGACGCGGCAGGGATGACTATGTTGTCCAGAGGTCCGATTACTGAAGAGGAAGCCTTGAAGAAGATCACCGGTTCTTTGAATTCGCTGTGATCGTGACCGTGCTCGGCGATCTCACTCGGAGACAGCACGCGATTTCCAGCGACGCCCACTATCAGTCCTGGTTGAACTGGCGCTAGCAGCTTCACCTGGTCCAGCTTGCACACTTCGTCGCTAACCTTGAAATCACTACAGATGCTGCCCTGGACCGCGCGTACGCTGTCCCCGTCCAACACCCCGTAGGCTTCGTTGCCGCATCTCTCATATCGAATGATCTTCATTGTCAGCCCCTTTTACCAGCTTCAAACCAGACGCCAGCATCGCCTGCCGGATCCTCTCTTGATCACGTGGGAAGAGTGTCAACTTGGGTTCCCTCATCTCTCCCCCTGTCATCCCTATCAACTCCTCCGCATATTTCCACGATTGGAAATGGTAGAGCCCTCCAGTGCGGTAGGTTTCAGTGTGGATCTGCTGGAAGGTCTTTCTCCAGGGATCCATTTTCCAGTGCAGTTCCATGGCCTCGTCCATTTTCCCTTCCTGAATCGAATTGAACAATCTCAATTCCCTTAGATCATCCGGCGTCTGAAATACATGAAACAGACCAGAGCCGGACCACTGCATGCCGTAGTTTCGAATGAAGATCGCCCAGGCATCATCGTGCGGATAACTGATAAGTATCTTGTCTCCAAAAAGCCGAAAGCACTCGTCCATCCACGTATAGTCCGTTATTCCCGCTTTCATGGCGACAACGTTTTCTATCTCAGCCATCTTCTTGAGCAAGGGCGGGGGGATTCCTCCGGGGAAGGGGAACATGTTCTTGGAGGAAGGAAACAAGACCACCGCTAGATTTATCCCCTCACAGATCGCTCTCGTGTACTCATAGATATCCTGCGGTGACCCCGGATGAAAGTTCGGGGGGTAGCGTAGGAGGACCGAGTCACAGCCAGCTTCTTCGGCGAATCGAGCCATCTCGATATTCTCTTTCAATGACCTGTATCGCAATGGCAGGTTGACCCCAACACGCCCATCGGCCTCCTCCACGCACCACTGCAACATCAGCCTATCCTCTTCGACCGTGGTTCCAGCCTCAGTCATCAAAGCGATCGAGAAGCATCCATGCTTTATCAGTTCTCTGACATCATGGCGGATTCCTTTCTCGTCTAGAGCCAACTCCTCAGGAGTGAAGGAGGGCATGATAATGCACTCCAACCCCTTGTAGAACTCTCTGGCCCAGTCCTTCGCTTCAGACTTGACGTATTGCATGATCTATTCTCCGCTCAAACCGGGAGGTCGTAGCCAGCCATATTGCAAACCTGGATCTGCCAACTATCAGGTAAAGATATTTCCAGTTCCTGAGGATCATGCCAAGGAAGCTGGGACAATTGAATTGCTCCGAATCTGATGGATTTGCTCCCCAGTAATGTGACGATCATGGTGGTAGTTTAGCGTATTCTGGGGGTGCTTACAACACAGATAAAAGGGAATTCAAATCACAGGAATCTGGTAGAGGGGAAAAGCAATCTGGCTACCAGAATTCTGGTAGCCAGATGAGGGGCGAATCTATTTCAGTTTGGCGATTCCTTCGCGCAGTGCATAGAGGGCGGCTT
Organism: Chloroflexota bacterium; assembly: GCA_016199405.1. Taxonomy (GTDB): domain Bacteria; phylum Chloroflexota; class Anaerolineae; order UBA4142; family UBA4142; genus JACQGS01. The sequence continues at coordinate 8,044 of JACQGS010000287.1, forward strand.
GAGTACGGTTAGCCAGGTGGAGCTTGTCCAAGATGTTGCGGACGTGCGTCGTCACCGTCCATTCGGTAATCTTCAATTGCTCGGCGATTCCTTGGTTCGACAATCCCTGCGCCACCAGTTTCAACACCTCGACTTCACGCACTGTGAGTGGGTCTTGCGCAGGTGGAAGCGGTGGCGGTTCTTTCAGTTCGCGGATGACCCGGAGCGCAAGCGACGGGTGGAGCGATGGTTCGCCGCGATAGACATCGCGGATGGCTTGCAATAGTTCCTTGGGGAGCGAATCTTTCAGCAAGTAACCCAGCGCACCGGCTTTGACGGCGGCATAGACTTTGTCGTCTTCGGCATAACTCGTCAGCACGAGGATGCGCGCTTGCGGATTCTCGCGCACGATTTCGTTGATTGCTTCCAACCCGTCTTTGCGCGGCATCAACAGGTCCATCACTATCACATCGGGTTGCAACGCGCGCGTTTGGTCAACCACCTGGATTCCATCACTTGCCTCACCGACGAGTTTCATCCCAGGTTCGGTGCGAATCAACGTGCGCAGTCCTTCGCGCACAATCGCATGGTCATCGGCAATCAGAACTCGGATGATGCTCATAAAGAATCACTCCCTGATGCCGCAACTGTGGCATAGTCTAATGTCGCGGTCACGGTTGTGCCCTTGCCGGGTCCTGATTCAATCACTAAAGTCCCACCCATCTCTTGCGCCCGCTGGCGCATATTGTTCAGCCCCATCCCGCCCTGCGAGTTGGGAGAATCGAGCGCGAAACTGCGACCATTATCCGACACTTTAAGTACGACTTGATTGTCGCCTTCGGCACTCAGTCGCACAATCACCTGAGTTGCCCCAGCATGTTTGAGGACATTGTTGAGCGCTTCCTGGGCGATGTGATAGAGACCATCCTGTACGGGAGTCGCCAAGTCAATCAGGTCGTCAGCAATCAGTCGCGCTTGGATGCCGGCTCGCCGCTCGACTGCATCCAACCGCCGTTGCAACGCGCCGACCAGTCCACCTTGCTCGAAGGTCGTTGGGCGCAATTCATACAGCAAGAGCCGCATCTCTCCCAGCGCTTGCTGCGAAATCTCGGCGGCGCGATCAAAGTATTCTTCCACATTCGCGGCTTCACCCGACCGCACCAATCTGCGCCAGCCCTCGGAGAGCAGGTTCAGACTATACAAGGATTGGTTGACCGAGTCATGCAGATCGCGGGCAAGTTGATTGCGCCCCTCTAGAACAGCCAGTTCGCGACTGTGTTCATACAAGCGGGCATTTTCGATAGCGATGGCAACTTGATCGCCCAAACTCTGAATTACGAGCAGGTCTTCCGGCGTGAATGTGTTCAACTTGTCGCTCACCACATCCAATGTGCCGATGATCCGCTCACCGACGCGTAATGGAATCACCAGTTCCGAACGAATGCTGAAAGCACTTTCAGTGTCGGTCAAGTACTCATCCATCAGATACCGAGCATCTTGCGAGACATCGTTGACGACCACCGCCTGATTCGTGTGCACGGCTTCTGTGTTTAGACTGGTTTGGCTGAGGCGCAAACGCGTAACTCCCGGATGCCCCGACTTGGCGGTGACACGCAAAACCAGTTCTTCACCCTCCAAAAGAAAAATCCGCGCATCGAAATACCCAAACGCATCCTGAATCAACTGGACGACGCGCGCCAAGAGGTCGCCAATGCTCAGGATAGATGTAATCTGGCGACTGACTTGCGCGCTCGTCTCCATCTGCACGGCACGCTGCTGCAACGCCTCGTTGGCGGCACGCAGGGCTTGGGTCCGTTCGTGGACGCGTTCCTCGAGGTGATTGATCAGATCACGCAACTGGGCGGTCATACTGTTGAACGCGGTGGCAAGCACCCCGATCTCGTCATCCCGTTGCACCGGGGCAGTCCGTTCCAGATCACCCGCCGCGATTTCTGAAGCCGTCTCAACCAAGCCGACGAGCGGTTGAGTGATGCTGCGCGTGATACGAAATGAAGCGCCCACGGCGAGCAATACGACAACCAGAGCAATAGCCAAGTTGACCGCAAGGTTCAAAAAGATGGCGCCGAGGGCATCCGAAAAATTCTGCTCGACGGCAAGCACAACTTGGAGATCAGGCAGCCAACGATACACGCCAAAGACTTGGTCGCCCTGGTAATCTGCGTAGATGCCGGAAACTTGGGATTGGCTCTGGAGTGCGGCTTCCACTCCCGTTGAATGTGGAGATTTCGTCGTGTCGCGATTGGATGCAGGGGAAACCGTATTGTTCGGCAACCGCGCGAACAACGCATCCACCAGATACGCCTTGCCGGCGCCGCCCAGCCCCGTGGGGTCAGTCAGAATTCTAGTCAACTCTCTGCCGCCGGTACGACCGGCAATGACGCCGAGGACTTCTCCTTGCGATCCGATGACCGGTCGCGCGGCGATGACAAAAGACGATTCCGGCGCGGTGGACTTGAAATGACAGAGCGCACTGTTAGGGTTATTCTGCCTGCCCGATTTCTGCGCTGGCGGTTCGAAGGGAAGTTCGACGTACGGTCCTGCCAATCCTCTTTGAAAGAATGCTTCGTCCTGGCAATTTTGGGAACCATCCCGCAGGGACTCGACGATCTGGCGTGACCCAGTGCAAAGCACAACAACGCCATTTGCGTCCACCAAACAGAGTTCTTCGAACTGCTGGGATTGTTGAATGAGAATGCGCAAACGCAATCGCACGGCTTCATTGTACCACTCATAGTACTGATGTGCCCTGGCGAGGTCCAGCACGATGCTGATGCGCGCGTCGGCGGATTGATCGTTCACTGCTTCCAACAATCCATTTTGCAATGTGCTTACCCAGTTCCTGATGGCGAGCGCTTTCAAAGCGGCAACAGAATCGAGCCGCTCCTGCACCTGCTGGCTGCCGTTGACATAGCCCACGATCACCGAGCCCGCGCTGATGCCGATAGCCGACAGCAGAGCCATCAGAACGAATCCGATGAGCAGGCGCGCGCGAATCGAGCCGGCACGGATTTTCCATCTGTGATCGCGCATATCCGTCTTGGCAGATAGGGTGATTGGCATGTTCACTTGCGCGTCAGCCGATGAAACACCGCTGCGGCTTCGGTGCGATTCTTCACTTTGAGTTTTTCGAAAATATTTTGCAAATGAAACTTGACGGTGCTTTCGCTCACGCTCAGCCGCTCGGCGATCTGCGCGTTCGTCGACCCTTCCGCGACGAGCGCGAGCACGCCGCTCTCGCGCTCCGAC
>JACQGS010000282.1 GCA_016199405.1 Chloroflexota bacterium
ACCTCAGCGGCGCTAGTGACCTTTCTCCACCGACTGGTGCAAGCGGTTGTCTTGATGGGACGCCGCGACCGCTGCCGCTCACCAGCTTAAGTTTACGGATATGGAGTTTGACTTGGGCAATCAGTTTCATAACCACACATATAGCACACCTGTTCGCAAGCTGTCAAGCCCTATCGCGAGATGTTTGCGGATTCGAAATCAACAACCTGAAAGGAGACGGCGCTTCCTCTGCTCGCTAGCGCGAGCAGTCTCCGTGCCGAATTCTCTATGAATAGACGACGAATTGCAATCATCACTTCAATCCTCGCGTTGATCGTCATCGCGCTGGGAATTCTCGCGTGGTCTCAATGGACGGTGACGGGCTTGGGCGCGCGCGAGATGAATCAACCCGTAATCACGCCGCCGACGACAGCGCGCGAAAAGTACATGACGACTCAGGGTATTACGATGCTGCGCGGGACGCTCGCGAAGCTTGAAGGAACGGTTTCCGTCAAAGTGCATGTAGTCACGCAAAATGAAGGTGAGTTCGATTTCACGGTCGATCTGGCGTCCACGCCCGTGTTCATTTCGATTGCGGGGTCCGCAAATCCGGTCGCGGTTGACAAACCGCTCTTCGGCCTGGAGACCGGTCTCCGCGAGAAAGTGCCGGTCCGCATCGCCTACCATGACGGTGCGCAGGTTCTTTCGATTCTGATCGAATTCTCGGAGAGCACCGCGGCGCTATTTCCGACGTCGACGGCAAATGGGACACCCACAGCGCAAGCACAATTCGCGCTCAAACCCGATTGGACTCCTACTGCACCGGGTGTTCCCACGATCAATCAGACAACCCGCAACGCGCAACAGGCCACGTTAACTGCGCTGGCAACGCCGACTTCGGTCGGGAGACTGGTTACGGATTCGGGCAAGATCACTTCGCTAGACGCAACCGACAAGACGAGACTGCGCGTGAGTCTGCAGTCCCGCAACTCACAAAAAGAATTGGCGCTCATCGCCGATCTCACGCGGATCAAGGTCTATATGGCGTCCGGCGCCACCGAAACGCTGGTCAAAGATCCGGTGAGCGCGTTACAGAATGCCAAAGAGTTCGGACAGAGCGTGCTCGTTTCGTACTACGATTCACAGCCGCTCCAAGTGGCATCGATCAAGATCGTTCCGTGAACGATGTCGGCATTTGAATGCGTGAGAAGGATAAAAATATGCGCGCCAAACAAATCCTGAAATATTCATTATTCGCGATCGTTCTTTTTATTGTCCTGGTCCAATCGGTCGCGGCGGATACGAGCGTGATCATCCAACGCCAAACCTGGGTCGATAGCGGTCATTGGGAGACGCAATCGGTTTGGGTGTCGAGTGGCTACTGGACGACGCGGCAAGTTTGGGTCGCCGGTCCGATCGTCAATCAATTGCAGTGGCGCGCGTCTTTCGAGACCTCCGCGGTCTATTCCGCTTATGTCGACGGCGGATATTGGGAGTGGCAGACGGAGTACATTCCGGGTTACTGGAGTTACGTCCCGGGTTATTGGGCGTATCAATCGGGCTACTGGAACTACGCGGCGGGTTACTGGTCGTACCACAGCGGCTATTGGAGTTATCACGGCGGCTCCTGGTCTTATCACAGTGGGGGATGGCATTGCGGTTGGTCGTACAACGATTGGGACGGCTGGTACTACGACTGCTGGTATGAAGATGGTTGGTGGGAATGGAACGACGGCTGGTGGGAATGGGTCGACGGTTGGTGGGAGTGGACGGACGGCTATTGGTATTGGGTGGACGGTTATTCCTACTGGGCCGGCGATTATTGGTATTGGGTCGATGGTTCTTGGACCCAGAATCTTGTCTGGATTGATACGGGTCACTGGGACAATATTACGCGCAGTGCTTCGTCTGCGACGAGCTGGGTGAATGTGGATTCCTGCACCCCGCGAAACTACGGGGATATCGGCGCCGGCAACGCGGGAGCGTTCCCCTCGAGCATCGCGGCAAATGGAACGACTTACGAACTCAGCGGTTCACCGGTCACCACTCAATCCGACGAATGCCAGGTGACTTCTTATGACTCTTCGCATTGGGAATCTCAATCGGAATGGATCGACACGGGCTATTGGAACACCCAGACAGTTTGGATTCCGGACGGCTACTGGCAAACGTGGACCGAGACGATTTATACCAATTACTCGAACGTGCAGAACGGAAGCACGTACGCATCGGCCGTGCAGCCGATGCTGAGCGCGTGGTTGACACCGAATAGTGAAAGTATTTCATCCATCACGTATCGCGTCAACAACGGAGTGTGGAATTCGGTTACAGGAAACTCAACGGCGTTGACGGAATCGGAGCCCGGAACGTACGCCGTGCAGTTCTATGCCACCGACTCAGCCGGCAATCGCTCCGCGCTCGATGGTTTTCAATTCACGATTCAAAATTCCGCAATACCCTCGTTCTGTGAGCCGCTCACGCGCGAGTCCGCGTGGCTGTTGTGGTTTGGTCCGCGCGTTGGACAATCCGCCCAAGCGGTGAATGGGCGCATCTGCGAGATCACTCCACTTGCCGGCCAAAGCATTCGCGTCGTGTTCACCGCGCCCAGCGGAAATGTTCAAACCTACTGGGTGACGACCGGCGCGAACGGGAATTTTCATTTGGACGCAAACGCCGCCGGGAATTCTGATCTGGGGACAACAGAACTCGGCGATTGGTCGGCGCAGGCGTTTCTGGACGCCTACAATTTGTCAAGCCATTCGGTTCAATGGACGGTTCAATGGTTCATCATTCACACCACGAAGTAACCCAAAGAAAATCAATCGGGCGAACGGATCAGCGCGGTGTCGCGGCGATCGAAATCGTTCTCGTCATCGGCGTGCTCATTCTCCTTTTTTTCGGCGCGGTGGAAATCGCACGCGAGATCAGCGTCAAACACGCGCTGGACGTGGGCACCTACCGCGCGACGCGATACATTTCGCTGGTGCCGAGCGATACCGAGACGGCGCGACTATTGATCCAACGCGAACTGGATGCCAATGTCTTGGGCGGCGCGGGGACGGTCCAAATGACGGTGAGCATGCCGTCACAATCGTTTCAACAAACGGTCACCATTACGGCCCAGGTGCCCTATACGCCCGTGGTTCCGTTCATGGTGTTCGCGCCCAAGTTGCTGAGCGTAACTCACGCGCAGAGCATCGAAAAATATCCATAGCGGAAAAATTCTCAATGTCGCAACCTCATTCTCTTCCCATTCGCGTGGTGTATGCGCCAAAACATATGCCCTTGCGAGCTGTTTCGATCGTTCTGCGAACCTGGGATGCCCACTCGGCATCCGAAAGCAAAGCCATCGCGCGGTGGTTGGCTCAGCTGATATCGCATCAATCCAACCCGCCGCTAACGGATGTGACGGAATGGTATTTCGCGGGACTATTGCATGACGTTGGAAAGATTGCGATGCCGACGAATATTCTGGGGAAACGCGGCGCCCTCACGGCGGACGAGCGGGTGAAAATCGAAAAGCATACCGCGCTGGGGGCGCGATTACTGAAACGACTGGGCGCGAGTCCCTTGGTCGTTCAAGCCGCGCGTTCGCATCATGAGCGGTGGGATGGCAAGGGATATCCGGATGGACTGCGCGGGCGAAACATTCCGTGGATTGCGCGCCAGTTGGCGGTGGTCGATGTGTATATGGCCATGGTGTCGGCGCGTCCCTATCACCCAACGTTTTCACCAGAACAAGCGCGCTGGGAAATCGAACGATTGCAAGGCACACAGTTCGATCCCGAGGCTATCGAGAAATTTTTCCGGTTGGCTCACGATGACTGACAAACCCATTCGATTTTATTTAGGGGACGCCGAACGTGGCCAAGCGACGGTCGCGGGTGTTTTGTTCATCTTGATCTTCGTAGTGATCGCGGCCGCCCTGACGGATCTTTATCGATTGCAAGATGTCCGGACGTTTGCGTACAGCGCGGCGAATGATGCCGCGCTGCGCGGGACCAGCCTCGGCCGAGATTGGAATCAATTTACTGCGACCGGTGAACTCACCTTGGATGCGGTCGTCGCGGACCGCGCGGCCCAAAATGCGCTGGCCAGTTTGATGCAAGCGCGCGGCATTGCCGATTACACGTTTCAGGTTCGCGTGTTTCCTGCGTCGAGTGGCGGCACCCTTTCTAATTTTCCGCCGGTGGCGCGGGCCAGTCTTTTTTGTTCTGTCGAGCCGTGCGTGTGGACGGAGAGCAAGCCGGCCGTTGGCGTCTACATCGAAATTCCAATTCAACCAATTTTTTTCGGGTTGATTAATGGCAATCAGCCGATCCGCGTACACGCATTCGCGGCGGCAGAAGTGACGGCACAATAAATGACCAGCAAAACTGCGACCATGCAACGAATCACTTTAGCCGGTTTGATGCTTATGCTCTTCACCGGCGCGTGCTCGGGCTCACAGCCGAGCACGCTGCCGACGATTGAACTCGCGCGGACGCCGCGCCCGACCTTTACGCCCGCAGCGACCACTGCCGCAATTCCTTCCGCGACATTGTTTCCAACGGTTGACCTGACGCGACTCCCCGCGTCGCCCTCGGCGCAAAACTTGCGAGCATCAACGCCGACGGTCGCCGCGACGCGTAGCGCGTGGCACACCGCCGATGGGGTGAAAGTTTTTGCCGGTCCGGGAACCGCGTACGCGTTCGTCGGAGAGTTGGTGGCGAATGCCGACGTAAACGTGATCGGGAAATCCATCGATCGGAAATGGTTGTTCATTTCTGATCCAATCCGCGGCTGGATTCCGGCGGGCGCGGTCGAAGTCGATTGGCTCATGCCGCTCGCCGTATTGACCGCGATCCCATTACCCGTGCCCACCGAAACGCCATTCGTGGTTCCCTCTTTCATGGGTGGCAGCGTAGATGTTCAAACGGTTGTTCAGACGGTCATTCAGAATATTGTTGTCACCGCGACGCCGGGTCCGACCCAAACGCCGTGGATCGTTGTTGTCACTCCTACCTTTCCATCGTCGCCGACACCCGCCGCTTCGCCGACTGCAAACGCATCCCCGACGATGCCGCCGTCGCCGACACCGCCGCCATCACCCACCGGTGTACCGTCGACATCAACCCCCACCAGTACTTCGACTGCAACGCGCACGGCGACTGCGACGGCAACGCCGTAATGGGTTCAAACTGATGAATAAAGTTTTCCTCTTCGGATTTATTTTGATATTCGGTCTCGCCTGTCGAACCGTGTCGGTATTGAACGACGGTGGAGGCGGGACCGCGGTTTCCAGTTCGCCCGTGAATGCGTCCAGCGATTCAGCGCAGTATGACAACGGACAAGCGCTCGGCGTGCAGATTGTCACGTCAACACCAACGGCGACTCGCCGAGGAACCGTCGGCGGACAGACGACCGATGTGCTGCGCGTGCGCGAAGGCGCCGGCACCGACTACATTATTGTCGGTCGGGTTGCGAAAGATGCGCGCGTGACCGTGATCGGACGTACGTCCGATTCCAGTTGGTATTACTTGGTTGACCCGCTGCGCGGATGGGTTAACGCGCCGTACGTAGAACTGGACGAGCCGGCTGTACTCGCCGAGGTGCCCGTGATTCTCGCGACGCCGACCGCAACGGGACTGCCGTCGACGCTCCCGGCTGTTTCGCGCATTTCGCCAACCGCGGCGATCCAATTCTTCGTCGAGCCGAGCACGTTGTGGTATCTCGGCCAATGCACGAATTTGTGGTGGAACATCGAGAACGTCAAAGAAGTTTACTTGAGCGGCGTGGGAGTGCCGGGTCACGGAAATATGAGGGTATGCCCACAACGAACCACCGCGTACCAACTGCACATTATCAAAACGGACGGAACGGTTGAGGATGTTTGGGTGAGGGTAACCGTTCTCGCGACTCAAGCGCCGCAAGTTCTCGTCGTTACCGCAACGCCGGGACCCACCCAGACACCGTGGGTGATTACGGTCGTGGTGACGGCGACGCCCACGTCCGCTTCAACGCCAACTATTACGCCAACACCAACGCGCACGCCGACACCGACCAGCACGCCGTAACCCAAAGGAGGAGATTAACAATGAAGAGAGCATTCGTGATCAGCACGCTGTATTGGACCGCAGCAATAATTCCAACGATGATCCGGCCGGAGCCGCTCTTCATGCCGCCCGGCAGCACCTTGTTGGATGTTCCGGGTTTGCGCGGCATCTTGGCAGCATTCATTTTATCGTCGGTAGTTCTGGGAGCGCTTACCGCGCAAATGCTCAACAACGGTGATCGCATATCGCGAAATGAGATTATGGCGAGCGGCGCGATCCTTGGGCTTTCCTACGCGCTCGTGCACTACACACCTTTCATACTTCAATTCGTCCCCATGATTGCGCGCGAAGTTGTCGAGTCAGGAATTACGCCCTTCATCGCGCTGATCCTCAAAGCCGCGCTCAGTGGAACGCTGAATGAAGCGCTCTTTGCTGCCACCGCCGCGATTTCCGGCGCGATGGGAGGCTTGCTGATGGCAGCGGCATTGCGTCTCAAGACCCGATTTCAAAGTGCCTACGCGAGTAGAGTCGCACGAAAACAGATCGGGGCATGAATCCCGCACCGCGGGGTTTAAAATCTATGGACGAATTGCAAGCGGTCGTCCAACAAATTATCGCCATTCTGATCCAAATTACCGCCGCGCTCGTCGCGCTGTCAGTTGCCACAGGCTTTCTCGAAGCCCAGATCGGCTATCTGCTCGGGGCTCCCAGCCTCATGTCCAAGGTCTGGGTGACCATCGGCGCGGTGGTTATCTGTCTTGTGCTTGCGCTGATGGCGATTCCAATCAGCAATGCATTGGTCGGAATTCTCTTCCCGTAGTCCGGAGGCAAACGATGTTCAGAAATCTCAGAGCACGAATCAAGTCGTGGACCATCAATCCACGTATGTGGGCTCGGATAAAGGGTATCGCCGCCGGGTTATTGGTTTGCGGCGCGAATGCTGTCCCGGTTTCGGCGGCCGGCTTGGGGGATGCCATTGCGACTCTGGCGAAACTGCTCATTGATGGTTTGATCGGCCTTTCAGCGGTGCTGCTCGCGATCGGCATCGTAACGGGCTTCGTGACCGGTCAAATTGAAGTGATGGTCGGCCGGCCGGGTGGCTTGTCATCCACGTGGATGCGCATTGCCGGTATCGTCATTTGTTTTGTCGGCGCGATTTTCACGGTGCAGATCGCGAATACGATCATCGATACGCTGGCGGTCTACAAGGGTACCGAAGGCATCAAATTACCGTAGCGAACTTTAACGAGGAACCCGCCGTGATCGAGAGAGGGCCATCCGCGAGGAATATTCGGTATTCGGTAACGCGACGCATGTCGCGGATGATTCGCGCGTTCGCCATCGGCGCGCTTTTCATGTTGGTCGCGCCTTTTCTATTTCCGGCGCGTCCCGCCGCCGCCGAAATTCTCGCGCCGCTGACGGTTACGCCGTTCGCACTCGCGACGCCGTCCCCCGACCAAAACGAGAATCAACCGCCCAAGACGCCGACGACGCCGGGAAACCCACCGCAAGACGCTAACCCAACGGGTGTCGTCGAGAGCTTTACCCAGATCATCAATCAGATTATTCAATTTCCCGTTCGAGATCTGCAAGAAGCGCTGGAAAACGCGATCAACGGCATTTTGAAAGATGCGCTGACGCCTTTGGAGCGATTCTTTGCGGCTTCACTGGGACGCTGGTTTTTGACGAGTCCCGGCATTCTGACGCCGGGCGGCGGTGTCGCCAACGGTCAGGACGCGATCCGGCCCGCGTGGGATGTGATGGTACGCATCGCCATTTTTTTGTGGCCGCTCACGCTCGCGATTATCGCGACGATTGCCGCGAAGGACGCGGTGACCGCGGCGTCGTGGGGTTTGGGAGATCTAAAATATGTGCTGGCGGAATGGCTCATCGCGGTAATCGCGTCCGCGACGAGCATCTATTGGCTCGACCTCAGCAATCAGTTTGGCAACGCGACGACGACGGCAATTCTGAACGCGGGTTTCACGAGCGGAGCGTTTGACCCCAACGCGCTCACCACGATGATTTTCGGCGCCGCCGGTCTCTTGCTCATATTTTCGCCCGGCGGCGGTGCGATCACTTTGTTTATTGTGATCTTTGTGATCATGTTGGGCATGGCGGTGTTGACCGCGATCATCTTTCAATTCATTGCGCGCTTTGCGATTTTGTATGTGTTGGTCGCGCTGGCACCGGTGGTCTTGATCTTGGGCGTCCTTCCACCCGTGAGTTGGCTGCGCGTTCTATGGTTGAAAGGATTCGTTCTGGTAGAACTCTTGGGGCCGATCAACGCGCTCCTGATCAAATTGACAATGCTCCTCGCCGCGCGCGGCGTATCGAACGATCCCGTTACTGCCTTCGTTGAATTTCTTGGCGTGATTGGACTCTTGAGTGTTCTCATCACGGTCGATGGCGTCATTATCAAGGGCGTTTTCGGCGCGGCGGCCGAATTAGCCGAGAAATCAATGGACATGGTGAAAGGGATCGCGACCTTGGGATTGGCGGCCGCCTCCGGTCTCGCGGGCGGTGCGATTGCCGGCGGCGCGAGTGCCGCCGCCGGTTCTAGTCTCGGCGGTGGTGGCGGAGCGCCGTCGGGTGGCTTCTCATGGCCGTCAGCAATTTCGACGGCCGGACGAACTTTGAGCGCCTCGGGCAACCCATTCCGTCCTTTGGGCGCGGCGATGAGTGGAGTCGGAGATGCGATGCGGCAAGGTCAGGCAACTGGAGCATTACCTGAAACGAATTCCGCAAATGGACACACGCCAAGTGAGACGAACCTGAACGAGCCAGAAGATACGGCGAAGCCAACTGGACTTGCCGCGGATTCGAATCGGTTGGACGCCAGGCTTCCTCCCGCGCAGGCACCTTCTTTTTCGCCGACCGGTGCAGGAGCCGGAAATGTTCCAAGTACTCTGCGCGGAGACAGTCATTCGAACCGCCTTGCGCCGGAATCAATTTCCGCGCTTGGCCTTTTGCCGGAACCGCTAAGATCGCGCGCCGGTAATCTCGCGTCTGCGTTTGGGGATCGGCAACAACAATCCGCGGTTGCTGAGGCGAGCGTCGCGGCGCTCAATCGATTAGAAATGCGTGGACAAGACACGTCAAGTCTTGCCAACGCGTGGGATCGCGGTATGGCGTCGGTCTTGGCGTCCGCGCGCGGCGGAATGGCGCTGGAGACCATGTCGCATGATGCGGGCTTTGGAAACGACGTATCCGGATACATGGCATCGCGGATGAGTCCGGAAAATGGCGGCGGATTCGAAATGCCAGCGAATGCAATTCCATGGCGCGCCCAACTCTCACCGCACGATTGGGATGCCGGCACCGGAATTGCATCGGCCCTCGGCGGAAGTGTTAGCCCCGGCGTGGCCGCACAGGTCTATCACGAACTTCGTTCTCCCGAATCGGGCGGAGGCTGGTCGCACGGCGTAGAATTCTTTCAAGCGGCTCGCGGAGCCGGGTCAGCTGCCGCGCTCGAACAACGGCTTGCGCAATGGGTTGACGAAAAGAACGCGCCCGCCGGTGCGCTGCGTTTGTGGCGCGCTGGGCGATCGTAGGCAGCCGCGTATTAAGAATACCGGAATGGCGGTGGCGCACTTCGGGACACCGAAGGCGCGTAACCGCCGGTGCAAGTTTTGCGAAGGGCAACCGTAATTTTTCCAAACGCGTATTTCGCATTGGGCGATGATTAGGTTCAAGTATGCAACAAATTAATTTTCCACGACGGATTCAATTAGGTTTGCGTCCTTGGTATGGTTTGACGCTACGGCAGTTGCTGTATCTACTTTTCAGCGGTGGCGTGGCGGGCGCGATCGTTTTGTTTGGACCGGCTCAGGGCGGCGGCATTGTCATTCGCGCGCTGATCGGGCTCTTTATAATTTCCATCGGGGTCTTGCTCGCATTTTTCCGCAAGGACGGAATGACGATGGAAGAATGGCTGATGGCCCGAATCCATTACGTGCTGCGACCGCAAAAGCGCGTTTGGACACGTGGGGGCGATGTTCCACGTGCAGAGATGCGCGTTGAAACTTCGCATGTTGCGGGCGCAGTGTTGCCGCGAACGCAATCGAGTTCGCCGGCGGCGGCTGCCATCGTTCTGATCGATATGGCCGTGATTCTGGCGTTTTTCTCGCTGGTGGTCTATTTCAGTCGTGGCGGGCTCGACGAAATTCGACTCTGGTTCGGTCGATAGGATTTGTACGCGCGTACAATTTTTCCGCAACCCTTCGCGTAGAATTGACTTTATACGCGCGTATAAAATACGCGAGACAACTCTATTCGCCTACTCGTTTGTAGGCGTCTACAAAACGGGGCGTACGGTCACTGTATTGAACGCGCGTATAAAAATGGGTCGCAGGCGCGGCCAATATTGTACGCGCGTATAAAATCCGCAAGACAACTCCATCGGTCTACTCGTTAATACGCCCGCATGAATACGAGATGCGAGCGTAGTCAAAGTGTACGCGCGTACAAAAAGCCTGAGGTGTGCCACTGGCAATTTGTACGCGCGTACAAAGGAGGAACTGACCGGTGCCGCCAATGAAACGGTCGAAATCGAAACCCGGAGCCGCATCATGAAAAAGTCGAACCAAGCACTTCCAGCCACCCAAGATCAAGTCCTCGTTGAGTCCGTGAGAGATAAAGCCATCATCCTGCGGACTGGGGAAATGACCGCGCTGGTTCAAGTCGAAGGTGTGGACGTCACGCGATTGTCGAACGATGCGCAAATCGGACTGGTGGCGCAGTTCGAAAGTTTTCTCTTGACCCTGCGTTTTCCGTACCAAATTATTATTGCGCGGAAACGCCAACGCCTGGAAGAATTCCTGTCCTATGTCGACGACCAAGCGCAGCAGCGCGGGCGCGAGCGAAATCCGGTGTACACGCGCGCCTTGTATGGTTGGATCCAATTTATGAATCTGGTTGTGCAACAAGTCAATCCCCAAATTCCCCACTATCTCTTTGTGGTTCCGTACGATCCGATTCCGTACGAAGAACGCGTGCGCGGCAAACCAACCCTTACTTTGGAGCGTTATCGCCGCGGATTGGACGAACTCGCGCGCCGCACCGACCAGGTCGTGCGGGGCATGACGCGCGTTGGACTGGGCTGCCGGCGGCTCGACAATCAAGAGATCACCGCGGTGTTGCACCGCGTCTATCATCCCTCTATTCCTGACCATCGGATTCCACCGATCGTGCGCGCGAAAAGCTTCGTTGCTTCGACGGACGTGGTCGGACCTTCGTCGGGCACGTAGCATCTGGCAAGGGAACTCTTCGAATGACCAACTGGCTGAGTCAATTGGATCGCGTCTTGGGTGGTGACGGCTCCTGGGGAAAATCAATTACGGAGACGCCGCATCAAACCGCACCGCCACCACTCCAAACTGCTGAGGCGAACGATGCTGACAAACCGATCGCGCCGGGCGAGTCGCGTCTGCCGGCGACAACTTCCGGTTCGGTCGCGGATGTTTTACAGATCGGCACGCGCGAACTGGCGGATCATCTTGCGCCGGCCGCGTTGAAGATTGAGGCGGACTGTATCCAAATCGTCGGCGAGGGCTGGGTACGCATCTGGTTTATCGAAGACGTTCCGAAAACTCTCGGAAGGTCGGCCCTCGACGCGATCTATGATTTTCCGGCGGAAGTCCGCGTTAGTCTCTTCGTGCGGCCGATGGACAAGACCGCCGTGCGCGAAATGCTGCGGCAGAGACGCACCAGTCTCCACGCAGAACGGATGACGCGCACGCAACAGGGACGGCTCGCCGACTACAACGCCGAAGACGAACTGAACGACACTGAAGCAACCCTGCGCGATCTGGAATCCAGTCATTTGCCGCCGCAGGAACTGCTGTGGACGATTGCGCTTTATGCGCGCAATCTCGATGAACTCGAATTACTGTCGCGCCGTCTCGAAGATTACCTGCTCGACGCGGACTTGCGCGCGTACCGCGCCTCACTTCGGCAAGAAGACGGGCTGATCAGCGTGCAGCCGTTCGGATTGAATCACTTGGGACACGGCCGCAACATCAGCGTGTCTTCATTTGCGGGAATGTTTCCGTTTTCACGACAGATCCAAGCGGACATCAAAGGAATTCCGTACGGGATTGATCGGAGCAACGGCGCGTGGGTAATCGTCGACGAATTCGCCCAGAACAATCCGAATCAATTGATTGTGGGGATGCAGGGTTCGGGCAAGTCGATGTTTCTGAAATACAAAGCCACGTGGTCGGTCCTGCTCGGCATGCGTAGTTTCATTCTCGATTTGGAGGGCGAGTTCGAGTCGATGTGCCGCGCGCTGAACGGAACTTATCTCGACATGGCGCTGACGTCACCGCACCAGATGAATATTTTTGATTTGAATCCGGAAGATCCGGACGCGTGGATGAATGGGATGCAGGATGCGCTCGCGTGGCTTGAGATCGCGCTCGGAAAACTTACGCCGCGTGAACGAAACGTTATTTTGATTCCCGCTTATGCGCGCATGATGGAAGAAGCGCAGATTCATCAAAAAGACCCACCGTCGTGGAAGAAAAAGCCACCGCTCCTTTCGGATCTGTATCTGATTCTTCGCAGCGATGAGCGACGCGAGGCGCAGGACTTGGCCGACCGCCTTGAAACGTTTGCCATCGGCGCCTATGCCCACGCCTTCAGCCAACCGACGAATGTCAATCCGCGATCTCCGCTCGTCGTCTTCGGTTTGAAAAATGTTCATCCTGAAATGCAAGCGCTCCGCATGCGCCAGATCAATACGTTCATTTGGTCGAATGTGCTCGCGCAATTGCAAGCGACGCGGATCTTCGTCGATGAGGCGTGGCGCTGGTTGCAGCAACCGACGGCGGCCGCCGACCTCGCGGAAATGGCGCGGCGCTTTCGTAAACGCAATGCCGGCATCATTCTGGCGACTCAGCACGGCGGTGATTTGAGCGCGTCGCAGCAAGCGACGGTGATTCGGGATACCGCGTCCACGACTATTCTCTTTAAGCAAACCGCCTCTTCGATTGCCACGATCGCGGGACTGTTTGGCTTGAATGAGGTGGAAGCGCGTGAACTCTTGACCCTCGACCGCGGCGAAAGCATTGTGATCATGGGACCGACCCATATTCCACTTTACACAGTAATTCCGCCGGAGTGGTATCCCCTGTGGACGACTGACCCCCGCGACCGCACCAACGCCTGAAGGAATTTCTATTCGCCCGATTGTGCGGAGCGCAAATGAGATGGTTAATTGTCGCGTGTCCGACATTGGAATATTGACTCGTTCACCGAATAGACGCCAGTCCTCGTAAAAACAATTATGAATTTTCGCTCCCTTCTTGGAATATCATTCGTTTCGGTCGTCGGCTTGCTCGGATGTTTTGTGGTCGTCCTCACCGTTATGTTCGCGCTGTTTATCGAACTTTTTCTGCCGTTCGGAAAACAGCAAGCCTGGGACTGGATGAAGGGAATCGA
>JACQGS010000283.1 GCA_016199405.1 Chloroflexota bacterium
ACGCGCTCCGATAGAGATCGAGAATCTTGATGAGATAGAATTTCGGCGTCTCGCGCAAGCCCGCGAGTGCACGAATGCGGCGAATCACACCGCCGAGCACACGCGCGCGAATCCAGCCGTTGTGGGTTTTCCTCACGCGCGCCACAACTTGCTTGGCGAATTCTTCCGCCTCCTTCCCGCTCCGCGCAAAAACGACGTTGGGCGCGAGCTGAGGATCGGACAACATCAAGTAACTGCGCAGCGTTTGGAAAAGCGGCGCAGGGTCTCCGCGCCAACGCGGTTTTCCAATATCAATCTCCGTGACCGCGCGCATTCCATATTCCGCTAGAAAACCGGAAATCGCTTTTTGCGCGGCATCCGGCAATTGCCCCGCGCGGTAGTATTCGATCAGCTTTTCAATGGACAGTACGCTCATCAACCGATGCGAGGAATCGCTGGCGCGAATCTTTTGCGCGACGCGCCACAGTTTCAAATCCATTTCGGTCGTGACATTGTTGGGCAAACCGCGCATGAGTTTGAGCGCGGCGCCGGGTTTTTCACCCAGCCATTCCACGAGCCAACTGTCTACGGTTGAAATTATTCCAATCGGCGGAATGATTGCCGGCATAATCGGCAACACGATATTCGCGAATGCTACGCCGAAATCGGCTTCCATTTGAGCCAGAACTTGTGCGGACGTTTTGGCGTTCGCGAGCCGCGCGCGCATCTCGGCGACGAACTGATCGGCTTTTTTCAATGCCGGCACGCGAAATTTTTCCGGCGAGTGGATTGCGGATTGAATGCGCGGCGCGACGGAGGCAAGGAATCGGAAAAGTTGGAAAGTCCGCGCGGGCGTAAGAGTCCGGATGGTCGGGACGCGCCCATCTTCGATCAAGCGAAAAACAATTTGCCGCGCCACCGGGTCGGCGCGCGTGAGCAGAGCGCGCGCGAAATGCCGCAAGCGCGGATCGCGCGTGAGCGGGGTGATGTCGAGATATAATCTGCCGCCCGCCTCCACAATCACATGAGGGATCGGAGTCGTGATTCGCAGATTTTTCAACACGCCGCCTAACAACATCTGAAGCGCGTTGCGCCCGAACGGCGTGATGGGTCCGGGCACGCCTTGAATGGAATTGATGCTAAAGAGAACGCGAAAACCGCTTGGATCGTGCGGAAGATTGGGCAGAGGATAGAGCGACGTGATCGGACGCGCTTGCAAAATAAATAATTGCTCGCGCGCGTATGCCCATTCAATATCTTGCGGCGCGCCGAAATGCTGCGCGATGCTTTCCGCGACGCGCGCGAGTTCGACGATGCGCGCGTCGTCGAGCGCTTGCTGTTGTGCCGCGTCGAGTTGCTTTTGCTCGGTGCCGCCGCCGACGCGCGGCAATATCGCCATGGCTTTCGCGCCGAGTTTCTTTTGCGTAATTTGCCAATTGCCCGCGTCCACCACGTAATGATCCGGCTCGACCTGCCCCGAAACGATTGCTTCGCCCAAACCAAAACTCGCATCAATCACCATCTCGGCGCGACAACCCGTCACCGGATTCGCCGTGAACAAAATCCCGGACGATTCCGCCACGACCATCTCTTGCACAACCACCGCCAGCGCGATATTTTCCGGCGCGATGCCGTTCCGCGCGCGATAGCCGATTGCGCGCGCGGTCCACAAACTGCTCCAGCATTTTTTCACCGCGTCGAGCACGGCGTCGGTACCGATGATATTCAAAAAAGTATCTTGCTGTCCGGCAAAGGACAAGCCGGGCAAATCTTCGGCAGTGGCGGAGGAGCGAACGGCGACGGAAATATTAGGCGATTGGGTGATTAGGTGATTGGAAAGTTCTTGATGCGCCTTTTGTATTTCAGCCGAAATGGAATTGGGAATTGCGGCTTGATCGAATAGCGCGCGTATTTTTTCCGATGCAGAATCAAGCGAGGCGGGATCATCCAGCGTGGTTGCCGCGACAAGCGCGAGGATTTTTGCTTGCAGACCGTTTTCCGAAACAAACGCTCGATACGCGTCCGTCGTGATCAAAAAACCGGGCGGCACGTTGAAGCCGGCGCGCGTGAGTTCGGATAAATTCGCGCCTTTGCCGCCGACGCGGTGGAGGGTGGCTTGCAGCGAGTTGAATGGAAGGATGAAAGGCATTGCGAATTTACCGATTAAAATCGGCGTCTCAAAAAGATAAAAATCGGCTCAAGCCGATTGAGGCAAGCCCGATTGATCGGGCTTTGACCTATTGAGCCGTGCGATTCATCGCTCGGCATGGATTCTCACCGCGCCGGCGTTCGCGTTGGTTGTGTCGTTGGCGTCAAAGTTGGCGTGGGCGTTGGGCATGGCGGCTCGTGCAAATATTTCTCACGCTCTGCGCACGTGAGGTCACGCGTGACGCGCGTGCGCGCTAACGCGACCAAGTCTTCGATGCGCGTGAGATGGATGCGCGCGGTGGTGTCGGCACCCGTGGTGACAATCTGCTTGCCATCCGGACTCCACACCGCGCTGTAGACCGAGCCAGCATGCCCGCGCAAGGTTGTGAGTTCGCGCCCGCTTGCGGCATCCCAGATGCGCGCAGTGGCGTCATTACTTGCAGTGACAATCTGCTTGCCATCTGGGCTCCACCCCGCGCGGTTGACTGCACTCGTATGCCCGCGCAACGCGAGCGGCAATGTGCGAATCGTTTGGCGCAACGCGTCTTCGGATTCGTAGGTATGCGCGGTTTGGTCGGCTTGAATCGCTAGGAGCGCGGCAAGTTGCGGGTCGGAATTCAGGTTTGAGATCGAGCTCGCGGCAAGTTCGCGGGAGGTCGCAACTCTACTTCGGTCAAGGGCTTGGGCTTCTGCTGTTGCGCGCACCTGTGACTCGGCAACCGCTGTGGCAGCATTGTTGATGGCTTTCGCCTCTGATACGTTTGCTGAATTCCATTGAAATACTGCCGCCAATGCCAACGCAATCGCGACTACCAGTGCAATAGTCACCCCAGTAAGCAAAGTTCTCTGTTGCCTTGTTGCTGACTGCCGGCTCGCGAGAATGTACTCACTTTGTAGTGGTGTTGGTTTGGTCTCTTTACCGATTGCAGATTGGGACAACCATTCCTCCGCTGCGCGCAGGTCTGCACCACGTAGCACGAAGGAATCATTCCGCATTCTGTTGTTCCACTCAATCGAACGGGTAAGCAGGCGCGTATGCGCACGTACCCATTCCAGATCAGTATCGAGTGATTGGAGTAGTTCCTGAAATTTGGCGTCAAAATCATCGTTCTTCCGGAAGAAAATCCAGTTGATAGGTCGAAGGGGTTGAGGGACATCGAAATCGGGAACATCGCGGTGCATAACTGGCACAATGCGCTTGTTGTTTCTAACGGCATGTGCGATTTCTTCACCGCAGGTCTTGGACGCGACTGAATCGGGGCTGATGATGAAGACGAAAGTTTGTGCTGACTCGATACCAGCATGGATCTCTTTCAACCATTCCGCCGTGAGTGGAATATTCTCCGAATCTACCCAGGTATCGCGGTTAAGTACGGCAAGCGAGTTGTGCAACTTGCGGACGAATACTTGGTCATTGCGTGAGTAGGAGATGAAAACATCAGACATGTTCTCTACTCAAATATACATGTCGAGCGAGGTGATAGGGGAAATATCCTTCGGCAGAAAAGTGGAGCGCCTTTCATCCCATTCCGCGTTTGCCGGGCGACTGCTGATGGACGCGCCCGCGCCGAGAAAGGGAATGGACTCACCTTTCTTTAGGTGATTCCAAATGATGCCATACGGCGGCTCTGCCATAACGCGTCTCCGACTAGATTCGATTCAGTTGCACGAATTGTATATGTGAGAGAGGAAATAGTCAAAAGCAAAGATTTTTTGGACGCGGATTTGCGCGGAAAGAACGGATCGAACATGTTCCTGATCTGATTTTTCCGCGTTTATCCGCGTCCCAATTTACCTTATTTGGTTTCGGCTACGCCACTTCTCTCCGCAGCGTCATCGCCGAGAGCAGGATCATCACGATGGCAAAGCCGCTGAGGACCGCCAGTTGCGGCAGAATCGCTTCAATGCCGTCGCCGCGAATCATCACTGCGCGGAGCGCCTGATTCGCGTACGTGATCGGCATCACGCGCCCGACGGCTTGGAGAATTGCCGGCATCGTGTCGAGCGGAAAAATAAAATCGCCCAGCAATGCCTGCGGAGTGATCACCATCGGAATGAATTGGATGACCTGAAACTCGGTGCGCGCAAAGGTCGAGAGAAAAATGCCGAGGTTGATCGCGCCAATCGCAAGGACGGCTTGCACAAGAAAAATCACGCCGAGATTGCCGACCGTGTGCACTTGCATCACATACACGGTGAAGAGAAGCATGAAGAGCGATTGAAGCAGCGCGAAAACGCTGAAACCGAGCATATAGCCCAGCACCAACTCGACGCGGCTCACCGGCGTAGCGAAGAGACGCTCCAGCGTACCTTGCGAGCGTTCGCGCAAAAAGATGAGCGTCGTCAACAAAAAGACCAAAAAGAAAACAAAAATTCCAATATACGCCGGCGCGATGTAATCGAGTTGATCGAACTGCGAGCCGCCATAGAAATAGCGATAGTTGAGATTCAAGAGCGGCGTCGCGACTTTACCACCGGGCGCGTTGATCTGCGTGATCGCGCGCGGCAGCGCCGACGCGAGCGCAGCAGAAATTTTCTGTTGTGCCGCCGTATCGTTTTGCGGATTGCTGCCCTCGATCATCACGATGATCTCGGCTTGCCCGCCACTGCTAAAACGGCGACCGAAATCCGGGTCAAGAAAAATTACGACCGACACCGCGCCGCGCCGCAGTTCGTCTTCGGCATTGGCGCGCGCAATTTCGCGCGCGTTGAACGAGTTGTCGCCCCGCAATTCTCGCGCGAGTTTCGCGCCGAGCTCGCTGCGGTCTTCGTTCACGATTCCCAGTTTCACCGTGTCACTACTAGAGCGAATCAGCACGCCGACGAGCGAAAGCAACAAAACCGGCGCGACCACGAGCAAGCCCAACGTTCGATGGTCGCGGCGAAATTGCGTAATGATGCGCTTGGCAATCGCAAAAATACGCCTCATGCCGTTTCCTCCATCGCAAATTTCAAAAACGCGTCTTCGAGATTGGCGGTGCCGGCGCGCGCGCGCAGTTCGTCCGCGCTGCCTTCCGCAAACAGTTTGCCCGCGCGAATAAAGCCGAGCCGGTCGCAACGTTCCGCTTCGTCCATCACATGCGAGGATACGACGATGGTCACGCCTTCGCTCGCCAGTGAGCGAAAATATTGCCAAAAAGTCCGGCGCAATTGCGGATCAACTCCGACCGTCGGCTCATCGAGAAAAAGCAGATCGGGACGATGCACGAGCGCGCACGCGAGCGACGTTCTCTGTTTCATGCCGCCGCTCAGCGTGCTCGCCAACGAATGCGCGCGCTCGCGCAATTCGACGAGCTCCATCAATTCTTGCACGCGCGCTTTTTTCACTCCGCCCAGTAACGCGCCGAAGAATTCCAAATTCTCCTGCACGCTCAGATCGTTATACACTGCCGTCGTCTGCGTCATATAACCGATGCGCCCCAGCACGCGTTTGTTCGGCATGCGCGCGCCTAACATCGAGACGTAACCGCGCGTGGGCTTGATGAGACCGACCAGCATTCGAATCAGTGTCGTCTTGCCCGATCCGTTCGGTCCGAGCAAACCGTAAATCTCGCCGCGATTGATCTTGATGTTCACATCTTGCACCGCGTGAATTGCGCCGAAAGATTTGTCGAGGTCGAAAGTTTGGATTGAAGCGTCCATTGCTGGATGAGTGTGTGAGTTTGAGAGTATGTGAGTGTGTGAGTCTGTTGGTGAAAACACTCATACCCCCATACTCACATACTCCTATTTTCCCGCCGTCCCCGCCGCCGCCAATTTGCGCGCGTGATATTGCGCGCGAATGATCAACACCATCGGGATCAATGACGTAATCCCGGCGATGATGCTCATACTATTATACCCGACCGCCGCAAAAACAAAACCGCTGCCCAAGCCGCCGAGCGCGGACGCGCTGCCGATCAGCAAATCGTTGAACCCTTGCGTGCGCGCGCGTTCCGCCGGCGAAAGCTGATCCGCGAGGAGCGACGACCCGCCGACGTAGCAAAAATTCCAACCGAGCCCCAAAAGAAATAACGCGAACGAGAGCGGCAACACATCCGGCGAAAATGTCGCCGCGATGCAGGAGAGCGTGAGCATCAGCGCGCCAAATAAAATCACCGGGCGACGCCCCCAGCGATCGGCGAGTCGTCCGGAAATAATCGAAAAGGCAAACATCCCGAACGTGTGCGACGAAATCACGAGCGAAATATCGGTGAGCGCGTGCTGATGCTCTTTCATGTACAGCGCGGTGATCGCCATCAGCATCACCATAATCGTTTGTCCGAAGACCATCACGGTCATCGCGAGCACGACGCTGGGATCGCGCAAAATTTCGGCGAGGGTGCGCGCGCGTGTGTCCGGCGTCGTCGCGCTGGCATATTGCCGCGCGATTTCTTTGCCGACCTCGCGCGGCTCCGGGCGTAAGCCGGCAAAAACAATCAGACTGCTCAACGCAAACAACACGAGACTAAAAACGTACGGCCCGGTCAATTCGTTGAAACCGGTTTGCAATGCCCACGCGCCGGCAACGCCCACCATCAGCGGACCGAACACCGAGCCGACCGTTCCGCCGATGACGACGTTTGAAATCGCGCGCGCGCGTTGCGTCGGCGGATGCACTTCGGCAGCGATGAAGCGACCCAAATCAATCGCGGAGCGACCCGCGCCCATGAAAATTAATCCGATCGCAAAAATAAGAATCGAGTGCGCATAAACCGCGAACGCGGCAAGTCCCGAACCCAAGACGCTGAAACCCATGCCAAGCGTCATGCTGTTGCGCCGTCCAATCCGATCAAACGTCCGCCCCCAAAAATACGCGGAGACGGCGACGCCGCCTTGATAAACAAACGATGGCACGCCCGCCAGCGCGATATTGCCGGTCAACAGCGCGCCGACAATCGTGCTGATCGTTGCCGCCGCGATAAATCCAGCCGAGCCGAGACTTTGGGTGAGGAAAAGCGTGAGGGTGATGCGACGCGCGACTGCAGAATAATTCATGAATACCTTTGGCGTGGGGGATGGGCGCATTATGAATCAAAACGCGCAGAAGGTCAATTGCGAAATAGACAAATGTAATCAAATTATGCTAGAATCCTCGCGGCTCACAATTCATTTATTTCTCCCGCGAATGTACGCGAATCTGCGCGAAAAAAATTAGTGATGATTCGCGAAAATTCGCGGGCAAGGGGACTTTATGGCAAACGCAGAGCAACTTGCTCTTCAAAAACGCGGCGTCGCAGAATGGAATAAATGGAGAAGAGAGAATCCAACAATCGAAATAGATTTAAGTAACGCGGACCTCGTCGGCGCGCATCTCCTTAACGCGAACCTTTTCGGCGCGAACCTCGTCGGCGCGAACCTCGAAGACGCGAACCTCATCGGCGCGTACCTCATCGGCGCGAACCTCGAAGACGCGAACCTCCGCAACGCGAACTTCCGCGACGCATACCTCTCCGACGCGAACCTCGAACGCGCGAACCTCGAAGACGCGAACCTCAGCAACGCGAACCTCAGCAACGCGAACCTCCGCAACGCGAACTTCCGCGACGCATACCTCTCCGACGCGAAGCTTAGCAACGCGAACCTCATCGACGCGAACCTCAGCAACGCGAACCTCGATGGAGCAGACCTTACTAATGCTGTAATTGGATACACCTCATTCGGAGATGTTGATCTAAGTGTCGCAAAGGGTCTTGAGAGTGTGAGACACGCTATCCCTTCAAGTATCGGCATTGACACGATTTACAAGTCCAAAGGAAATATTCCAGAGATATTCCTGCGCGGCTGTGGCGTGCCAGACACCTTCATCACATTTGCGCGGTCGTTGGTTGGAACTGCGGGTGAATACTACAGTTGTTTTATGAGTTATTCAAGCCAAGACGACGATTTCGCAAAGCGGTTGTATGCAGATTTGCAGAGCAAAGGCGTACGCTGTTGGTTCGCGCCAGAGGATTTAAAGACTGGGGACAAGTTCAGAGGCGAAATTGATAGAGCAATTCAGTATCACGATAAATTACTGCTGGTGCTTTCCGCAAGTTCGATCGACAGCGCGTGGGTGGAAACCGAAGTCGAGAGCGCGTTCGAGCGCGAGCGCAAGCAAAGCAAGACAGTGCTATTTCCGGTGCGCTTGGATGATGCCGTGATGCAAACGAGCGAGGCATGGGCGGCAAACATTCGCCGCACGCGGCATATTGGCGATATGACCAATTGGAAAAAGCACGATGATTATCAAAATGCGTTCGAACGTTTACTGCGGGATTTGAAAGCGGCGAGTGGTTGACCCGTCATTGCGAGGAGCGTCCTGACCCTGAACGCAGTGAAGGGGAAGGATCAGCGACGAAGCAATCTCCAAACTCGGACAGCGAAACCCCAATTAGGACGCGGATGCACGCGGAAAAATCAGATCAGAAAATTTATGCAATCCGTTTTTTCCGCGCAGACACTTGCGCCGCGCGCAAGCGCAGGTGTCCGCGTCCAAAAATCCCTACTCGCTATTCAACGCCGCGCGCAACGCAACATATCCGATTCGCAATTCCTCTTCTTCTTTTTCCAACAATGGACTCTGCGCTGGCTTGCCGGCGTTGACCCACTGATCGGAATACAACATTCCCAGCGCGCGATGCTTTGCCGCGTCGTGCAGCGCCGCCGGCTTCGCGTGGTAAGCCAGCGCGTAATATTGCTGGAGCGCGTCGACCAGTTCGGCGTTATTCGGATTGCCGAATAATTTGCGATGCACAATCCACCAGTTCACATCAACCCGCGCGGCTTGCTCCACATCCAAATGCAAGCCATGCACGCGATTGAGCAAGCGATAAAAGCGCCGCATGAAAATTTCCGCGCGCGGAATATCGTTGTTGGGAAACGGCGCGAACGCGATCTCCGCGCGCGCGACCAGATACGCCGCGACAATCGCCTGCCACACATTCAAGCCGAATGCCTCTCCCACCATCCGCACAGACACACGCAACAACTTTAGCCATTCGCGGTGATAGTAGGCGACGTAGTTTTCTTTTTCGTACCGCGCTAGCCGCGCGGGGTCGAAGGTTGCCATTGCATTTTTCGCGTTCACATTCCCCCTCCGCGTTCCAGTGAAAAGTATGCGACGGTTTGCCACTTGTCCCACCACCATTTGAGATGCGCCTTGCCCAAATACAAACCCGATTCTAACTCGACCAATTCATCGAGGACGCGACGGATGGTAAACGCGGGATTTGCCGGCAAATCGTAATCAATTTTCAAAACCGGACGATCCGGATCGGTCAACCCCGGCGCAATGCGTGTTTGGAACGCAAACGCGCGATAGGTCGCCGCGCCATCGTCCACATAACCGCGATACAGGGGCCAGTAGATATGCGCGAGCGCGAGCGAATCGCGCGTGAAGATGTTATCGCCGCTGGAGTGCGCCGCATCGAACGTTTTGCCTTGCCAGGGCATCCAGCGCGCGGAAATAAATTCGGTGAACTCGCTCAAGCCCGGCGCGACATCCAGCGCGATAAGTTCGCCGCGATAACGTCCGTCAAGCGCAGGACGAGGCGTTTTGCCGGCGCGAAAAATTGCGTTCAACGCGGCAAAGCTTTCAGAGCGGCTGCGCCGGCTTGAGCGTGGCGCGATGCCAATTCTTTCAGCGATTGCCGAGTTCATTTGCTGCGGCTGGAGTAGAGATAGAGCGCTTCACCGCCAATCAGCGCGACTTGGGCGGCAAGCGCAACGACTCCGAGCCACACCGGCGGCAGATCAATTCCACCGATAAAAAGCCAATACAAAATCGCCGGCGCTACCAACAAGCGCGTGATAATCACCGCGCCGATAAATTCGCGCGCCGTTTCCGGACGATTCGATGCCAGCCACGCGACGATTGACAAACCCATGATCCCTGCGCCCATGACATTCGCGTACAACGGCTTGTCGGTAAACGGAAATAGAATCGCGGCGACCAAGGGTTTGTAAAACACATAACAGATCGCGCCGACCGAAAAATTGAAGAGCGCGTCGATCCGTAAGATGCGAACCACATTTGCTTTGCTCATAAGTTCAATCCCCCTTCTTGCTTTGAATAGAACCAAACATAGTATCCGAACGCCGCGGTCAGATAAATCGAAAATGCGAGAATGAAAATCAAATATGACTTGACGACACCGAGCAACACGACGTAGTAGAATGCGCCCAACGCCGTGAACAGAACGACGATGAGGCCGACCATCACGGGAATGCGGATTTGTTCCCAGTTTTTTGCGCGAAACGCCAGCAACGATTGAAGCGCATAACCGAGCGCCGCCGCGCCGGCTTGTTGATACACCGGCAAATCTGCGCCCGGCAAACCCGACAAATCGGCGACCAATTTAGGCGCAGCTAGACTTGTGATCGCCAAGACCAACCCTTCGAATCCGGACAAAAGCAACGCCAGTCTTAACCCGAAAGGAAACGCCGGCATTGATTTTTTCATTTCTCCTCCTTTGATCTGATCTGAATCGAAGATTACCTTTTGCGCGATCAGGCCGTCGCGGTCAGCATTCCTTCGAACCACAATCCGCGTTCCAACGCGCGGTACTGGTCGCGCGCCGCCCGCGTGTTATCGTGCTGTGTTTCAGAGCGAACGCGCATTGCGCGCAACGCGACGGCGAAAATCCAACTGAGCCGGGCAAAGCGATAGAGGCGCTGGAGCGAAGGTCGGACATTCGCGGTAATATTTTCTAGCTGCGCATCGGCAAAACCAGACTCGGACGGCATCGCATTCCATTCCTCACCGGTTGCCAGATTGGGAATCGCCCAGCCCGAGAGCCAACTGTTCAGCAATTGACGCTCCGCCGCGTTCCCAGCCGGACGCGTGAGCATATACTCCGTAATTCCCAGGCGACCGCCCGGGCGCAGAATTCGCCGAGCTTCGGCGAGGAAACGATTCTTGATCGGAGCGTGACAAACGCTTTCCATCGCCACGACAATGTCGAAACTCGCGTCGGGAAAATCTGTGGATGTGTAATCCTGTTGCTCGAATGAAACGCGTTCGTCCACACCTTGCTCGCGCGCATATCGCCGCGCGCGTTCGATTTGATCGGCGACCGGTGTAATCCCGACCACTTGCGCGTTGTATCGTTTGGCTAGCCAAATGGAAGTTCCGCCAACGCCGCAACCCGCGTCGAGGATGCGCTGTCCGGGTTGAATCCCAATTCGGTTCGCGAGGACTTGGTTCATATTGAGCAGCGATTCCGCGTGGCTCTTTGTGTTCGCATCCCAATAGCCAAAATGCAATGCGCGATTCTGCGGATTCAGCCACAACAGGCGATAGTCCAGCCACGTACGTTCGTAGTAATCGCGAACTTGCGCTAGATTGTCTGCCCCATTTTGCTCAGAGCGACTAGCGTGGGCGGGGACATTATTCGTTTTCATGATTTGAGATTTGGAAGATGACAAAGAAACCGATCACCAACAAGATGATGATAGGAATGGCTTTGCTCATTTAGTTTGCGGTCTGGCTCTCGCGGATCAGCGTAATCGCGATGCACGCTGGGCAAGACGCTTCTGCCCATGCGGAGTACGTCTCTGCGAGCGTCCGCGTTTCTGCGCGCCGCCGCGCGATGCGCCGAACAACGAGCCAGCCGATGATTCCGAAAACGAGAACGGCGAGAATCAACCCAACGACGAAAATTCCGGAAACATTCAACAGCGCGAGCAACGCGCCGCCAAAATAGCCGATGGCAAAATGCCACGCGACAAAAAACGTGCTCCCCGCGATCAAGCCGGGAATGAATACGCCGGTCGGCAAATTGGCAATGCCGGATGCCGGCGTCGTCGCGATCCGGACGCCCGGCGTCGTCAACCCCAGCGCGACTGCCGTCGTCCCGCCTCGGCGCACCCGCTCGATCATCTGCTCAAGGCGGGTTTGCGACAATCCGATCAATCTGCCGGCGCGATAAATAAACGCGCGCCCCGGCCCGCGGGCGATCCCATATTGAATCGCGCCGCCGAGCAACAGCGCAATCACAATCACGATAAACGCGACGATAACATTGAAGCGCCCCTGCGCCGCGCTGCCGGCAGCGCCGAGTAGAATCAAATCGCCGGGAATCGGAATCGGCGCGCCGATTTCTTTGAGCAGCAGGATCGCGAAGATCGCGGCGAGTCCGTACGTTTCGAGGAATTGATTGAGGGATTCGGGAGATGGCATCTTGCTGATTTCGGATTTCGAATTTCGGATTTCGGATATCTGTCTTGCTCCGACATCCAATATCCGAAATCCGAAATTGATTCACGCTTTCACGTACTTCTCAAACCACGCGAGCGCTTTGGCATACGCGTCTTTCGCGGCATCGGCGTTGTAACTGCCGCCGGTGTCGTTATTGAACGCGTGGCTGGCATTCGGATAAATAATTTTCTCGAACGTTTTGTTCGCGGCTTTCATCGCGGCTTCGACTTCCGGAATGCCGGCGTTGATGCGCGTGTCGTTCGCGCCGTACATCGCGAGCACCGCGGCTTGCGTTTTGGGAATGTCGGCAATCGGAGGGTTCGGTCCGTAGTACGGCACCGCGGCTTTGAGTTCCGGTATCTGGGTCGCACAGCGCCATGTGACGCCGCCGCCAAAGCAAAAACCGGTCATCCCGTACTTGCCTTTCGCGACGTACGCCTGATTCGAGAGATACGTGAGTCCGCTTTTGAAATCCGTAACAAATTGATCCGGGTTCGCGTTGCCCAAAAGTCCGGCGACGCGGTCAGCGGCTTTTTCTGTCCCGCCATCGCGCGAAAGCAAATCCATCGCCAGCGCGACGTAACCGGCTTTGGCATATCGCCGCGTCACGTCTTTGATGTGTTCCGTCAAGCCGCGATTTTCGTGGCAAACCAGAATCGCGGGATAGGTCCCATCTTTCTTTGGACGCGATAGATATGCCAGCAGCGTAACGCCTTGCCCGGGAATTTCGATCGCTTTTGCATCAATGTCCGGATCGTTCGGACTGATCGTGACGCCGGGCGCGAGGGTCGCGGCGGTCGTCGCCGTGGGCGGAACGGCAGTGTTTGTCGGCGGAACGCGCGTTGCGGTGGGCGGAACGGCGATGGCTGTCGGCGCGGCGGTTGGCGGCGCGGCAGTCGGCGCCGGCGTTGGCGCGGGCGCGCAGGCAGCCAGAATCGTGCTGGCAATCGCGAAACTACCGAGGACGCTCGCGATTTTTTTCAGCGCCTCGCGGCGCGTCATCTTGCCTTCTTCATAATCCTCGACAAACTCTTCCAGCAAATATCGCTTGAAGGTTATGTCGCCAGAACCGAGATCGAGTTCTTTCAAAACCTCACTTGCCATTTTTTCTCCTCCTTGGAAAAATTTTATTTTGCGCGCCAGAGCGTCGCGCCGAGCCAAACATACCAGACCGGATTGAGAATAAAGCCGGTCAAGAGCGCCGGAATGCCGATCAATAGATTGTTGGGATCGAGGATGATCAGGCGGCCCAAATAAATGAGAATGAGCAATCCGCCGACCACGCTGCCCAGAATCGCGAGCCCCTTTGGAAACAGAGCGCCGCGCCGCATCAACCCCGCGAACACAAAGAGCGCCACGCCGGCGAAGCCAAACGTCAACAAGCCGCGCGGATCCAATTGACTTGGCAGATTTGCAAGCGCCGGAATGTTTGAGTCGGGAGGATTGATCGCGTTCGCCAGATCATATCCGCCATGAATCGCCGCGCCGAACGCGCCGGCAATGCCAAACAGCAAGGCGAAGAGCGCGAATTCGTTGTCGCTCTCGCGCACGCGCGCGTACACGGCGACCAACGCGGCGGAAGAAAATATTCCGCCGAGAAGAAGCGCAGCCGAAGAAAGCAGCACGCCCGGCGCGGGCGCGCCGCCGCGCACGACGAGGAAAATAAAGGCGTACGAGTACACTACGCCAAGAATGCCGGCGAACATCGCGGCGATGCCGGCGAATCGAGAAAAGGCGATTGATTTCATCGGACCTCCAATAGAGAGCGAGAGAGTCTGGTAGAACTCTCTCGCTAGATTACGCACCAGCGCACGAAAAAGATGCGCCGAGCGCGGATGCCCGCGTTCGGCAGAAAAAACGCTTACATCTTTTTCGCCATCATCGCATCGCCCTTGACCATCAGGGAGACGTAAAGCGCCCAAGCGCCAACGACCAAGTGGATTACGCCATCCACGAGACCCAGATGCGCCACACCGAAGGTGTTCAGCGCCCCGGCTCCCAGTGGCGTTGCCGATGGAAATAACGGAGCCCCCAACGGCACAAAACTATACACGCCGAAGAACACTCCGACCACACCGAGCAAAACGGCGATCCACTTCAGGAATGGCGCCAGCGCGGTATTCAGCCCTGGCACATACAACGCGGCGAGCGCGACGAGACCGAGAAAGACGTGCGCATAGTTCTCACCGTCCGTCAGCCAGAGGCCTAGTATTCCCCCCGTCTGACCGAAGAGACCAGGAGCATTAGGCGTTCCACCAAGCAAAAACCCCAAGATGCCAAGAAGCAACAAGACCGCACCACCAACTTGGTAGAACCCTTTCAAACTCAATGGGTTCATCATTTTTTCTCACCTCCCTTCCCCTGTAGAATAATCTGCTGAATGAGAAAAGATGATTGGAACTAGTGGGACTATAACCGGTTATTTATCCGATTTCAAGCCCTCCAACTGTTCATTTTTTGCTCACTTTCCGATTTCGGATTGCCATAATACCTGTACGACATGGTCAATCCCCGCCCTCAGATGGCGGCGATACGTACTGAAGGGCACATCCGCCCGTTCCGCGCTTTGTTCTTGCGTCGGCGCGGGCGTAATGAACGTGTGCAACAAAGCCCGATATAATTTCGATTGACGCGGCGTGGCTTGCAATCCTTCAACAGTTTGCCGAATCAAATTCGTCAACCGCGCGATTCGATCCGCCGCGGCATCTCCGTCGGATTTGCTGACGATCAAGCGCGAACGCAACAACGGATTCTCGCGCAATTTCTCCGGCTCCGCGTAATGATCCAGCGCCGCGCGCACCGCCGAGGCGAATTCGGGCTCGCTCAACACGACGAGGGTTTCGCGCGCCGGCGGCGGCTTGGCGGCATCCGGGAAAAATGCGATCTCGCGTTCCGCCATCAGCGCGAGCCACGTCGCCGGCGGCGTCGTGCGCCAATCGTGCCCGTGCATTCCGTAGCGGTGAGCATCCGTTTCAAAATCCGCTTCCGGCAAACGCGGTGTATCCGCGTAAATAAAAACCGGCGCCCAAAAATCCGGGTCGGCGCATGGCAAGAACGTAAACGCAATCCCCGGCGTCGTGAGATAAAATTGTCCCATGTTCACAAACAAATGACTCTGCGCCAGCGAAACGCCCTGATAGGAATCGCGCGCCATCCAAAAGCGAAACAACAACGCGCCTTCGCCTTGCCGCAACGGCGCGTGCGTCTCCAAATATTTCCACGCGTGACGCGCCGCCGGATCGATTGCGAAATCTTGGGTAGTCGCCTTGTGTAATTCGACGACGAACATCAGCCCGGCAAGCCCTGCCTTTTCATCGCCGGCGACGTCGCGGTAAACAATCGCGCCCTGGGGTTGGCGCGCGAACCAATGCCGCGCAATGCTCGCGGATTCCGCGCCTTCGAACTCTCGAATCATCGCCTCCATCTGCGCCCAATCCGCCTCGCGCGGCGCGTCATTCAAAATGTTGCCGCTCTCTTGCCATTCAAAGTAGGGGCGGACGATGGGATTGTCGCGGTGCAAGAAAATATAATCGAACAAGACGCGATGCTGTTCCGCGCCGTGCGTTTCGGGCAAGCGTTGGGCGTAGTACGCGCGCGCGCGGCGATGCAATTCACTGTACCAATCCGGATTGCGCCACCGCAAATCCGCCGCCAACGCCTCGCGCGCGACATCGTGCGGAAATAAGCCCAGCCGCCCGGATTCGATAAACGACACGCGGCGCAGCCACTCGAACAAATCGCGCGCGTCCGGGACTTGGACGATTTGCGCGAGCAATCCTTCCGTCGTATAGCGCACTAGCGCGCAGGTTTCCAGCGCGGCGCGCTCCAGCGGCGCCGGAATTTTTTGCACGAATCGTTCCAACATCGCGCGCACCACATCGGGCGCGGCTTCCGGCTGAAAGCGAAAGCCGGCGCGCTGCGCGAATAATTCGGCGACGAGACTGAGCGCGAGCGGAAATCCGTGAGTGAACTGGAGGACCGCCGGGTGTTGTCCGCGCGGAACGCCGCGTTTGTCCAAGTACGCGCGACTTTCGATCGGACTCAGATTGCGGAGCGCGATCGTGCGAAAGAATATTTCCCATCCCGGATCGGCTTTCCATTCGAGCGAGGGCGGATTGCGGCCGGCGAGCACCACGAGCGCATTCTCCGGCAAATTCGCCCAAAAATAATCGCGCAGCCAACGATCGAGCGGATTGAGAACTTCGTACGTATCAATCAAGAGCGCGGGATGCCCGCCCGGCTCTGCCATTTTCTCCAACGGCTTTTCCGAGTCATTGCCAATGGCGCCCTTCAACGCGGCGATAAACGCGGACGGAGACGGATCGAGGTTGCGGCTGTCCAAATGAAAGACGGGCGATTGCATTTGCTCGCCAATCCGCGCGAACTGATTTAGCAAACTCGTCTTGCCGACGCCGCCGGGTCCATAGATATACAAAATTTGAAACGGCAAATCGGCAGACGCGAGGGCATCTCGAAAAAGATTTTGTTCGTTTTCGCGTCCCACGAAGCGGCTTGCCATCGCGGTGCGTCGTCGGCTTTTCGTTTGCGTAGGCATCCAGTCTCCTTTCAAGATCGTTCGCATCCAGACGACAAAATTCTAGTCTCAGTCCATCACAATTTCATAAAGGGGGAAGCGCTCTCTAGCGCGTTTTCGCCTGAAAAGCGGCGTTAGAGAACGACTGCCCCTTCAAATAACAAAATTCTAGTCTATCTTCATCGCCGCGTCAATCGCGGTCGCGCCCACCGGCAGGGCTTTTGCAAAGTCGCGTCCGTCCACGTCATTGCGAGCGAAGCGAAGCAATCTCCTTGTTGCTTGGGGATTGCTTCGGCGCAAATAGCGCGCCTCGCAATGACATATGAATGGCGGCGCATCCCACGTTAGTGTATAATGCCCGCGTCAAAGGAGGCAACCGATGAAACTGCTCTCCGAAATGTCGTGGGAAGAAACCAAAGAATATCTCGCGCAAGAAGATCGCATCATATTGCCGCTCGGCGCGACCGAGCAGCACGGTCCGCATTTGGGCTTGGGCACCGATACGTTTGAAGCCGACGCGATTGCGCGCGCCGTCGGCGAAAAGACCGGCGTCGTCGTCGCGCCGACGCTCTGCTTCGGCATGTCGCATCATCATCTGGGTTTTCCCGGCACGATCTCGCTAAAACCGGCGACGCTGATCGCCGTGTACGAGGATGTGTTCCGCGCGCTATATCGGCACGGCTTTCGGCGCGTGCTGATCGTGAACGGGCACGGCGGCAACGAAGCCGCGATCCAAAGCGCGCTGCATCAGGTCGCGGCGGATTTGGAGCATCTGCGCGCGAAAATTTTTCAATGGTGGAGCGACGCGGAAGCTTATCGCGTCGTGAGCGAAATGTTAGGCGCGCAAGAAGGGTCGCATGCATCGCCCGGCGAAACCTCGCTGATGCTCGCGATCAATGCGAATGCGGTAAAACTGCCGCGCTTGAAAGGACGCGACGCAAACGTAATTCCGTCGCGTGATATTTTGAACATGCACTTGTTTCCGCACAAATATCCGGATGGCATCATGGGTTTGAATCCGAGCAACGCGACGGCTAAAGTGGGGCAAGCGTTGCTGGACAAATCGGTCGAGATTTGCGCGCGCGAGTTGGAGAGTTTTTAGCAGGCGAAAGACGTTTGACCTCGTTTCTCACACGTGCTAGAATTCCGGCACGTTGCGAATGAGTTTTCTCGATCCAAAAAAGCAACTCGTTGAACACTGGTGATTACCCACAAGTCCAAAACCAACCGCAGACCCTGGCACTTGCGTTCCCGCCAGGGCAAGTGGAACGCAGAGACGCAAAGGCAAAAACGGTTTTCTCTGCGTCTCGGCGCCTCTGCGGTGAGTTATGGGTAATCACCAGGTTGAACAGGAGGTGGTTGAGAACATAGACAGACTCAATTCGATGGATGATGGAATCGCTCAGTAATTCTCATGGAGGAGAAGTCAGATGAAAAAGATTATTGTGGCTCTCGCGAGCCTTTTGGTTTTCGCGTTTGTTCTCGGCGCGTGCGCGCCCGCGCCTTCGGCGCCGCAAATTGTCAAAGAAACCGTGGTCGTGAAAGAAACGGTTGTCGTGCGTGAAACCGCCGCGGCGGCAGCGCCCAAGGCAACGGCGCCCGCCGCGCCGCCAGCCCCTGCCGTGCTCGGCGCGCGCTTTAAGGCGATCAACGACCGCAAGAAACTCATTTGCGGCGTGAACGATGCGCTACCTGGTTTCGGTTATCTCGATAAAGCCACCGGCGCCTTCGCCGGCTTTGACGTTGATTTCTGCAAGGCGCTCACCGCCGCGCTCTTCAACGATGTCAAAGCGGTCGAATACCGCGCCGTCACCGCCGGGCAACGCGGACCCGCCCTGCAAACCGGCGAAGTGGATGTGCTGATTCGCAACACGACCTGGACGGTCACACGCGATGCAACGTGGGGACTGTTTGTCGCGACGACGTTCTATGACGGTCAAGGGATGATGGTCAATACGAAAAAGAATCCGACCGTCAAGACGCTCAAGGACCTCAAAGACGCGAGCATCTGCGTGCAAACCGGCACCACGACCGAACTCAATCTCACCGACCGAATGCGCGCGGAAAATACGGCGTTCAAGCCGGTCGTGTTTGACACGGCTGACCCGACGTTTGCCGCGTACGATGAAGGACGCTGCGATGCGGTCACGACCGATATTTCCGGCTTGATCTCCCGCCGGACGCTTCTCAAAGTGCCGGGGGATCACACGATTCTCGAAGCCGTGATGTCCAAAGAACCGCTCGGACCTTCGGTTCCAACGGGTGATTCGCAATGGTTCAACGTCGTCAAATGGGCGGTGTTCGAACTCATCGAAGCGGAAGAGTATGGCATTACCTCCGCGAACGTGAATCAAATGCTCACCAGCAAAGTTCCGGAAGTTCAACGCATTCTCGGCGTGACCGGCGACTTGAACAAAACGCTCGGTGTGGAAAAAGATTGGGTCGTTCGCATGGTCAAAGCCGTCGGCAACTATGGCGAGATCTTTGACCGCAATCTTGGACCCAAAACCCCGTTCAATTTGTCGCGCGGGGTCAACAATCTCTGGACCAAGGGCGGCTTGATGTACGCGCCGCCGTATCGGTAGAAATTCCGCGAGCCGGTGCGACGCAACAAGGGGCAGGGACAAGCCCTGCCCCTACAAATGCGTCGCACCCAACTTTGGTTGAGCAATGACGCCCCCACAATCTTCCGCCTCCGTTTCCGCGCGCACGTCCGTGCCCTTCTGGCGCGATGTGCGCGTCCTGACGATTCTCGCCCAAATCATTTTTGTCGTCGCCGTCGCGGTTGCCGGCGGCTATCTCTACGCCAATCTCGCTTCGGCAATGCAGCGGCGCGGTCTGGTCGCCGGCTTTGATTTTATTAACAACGAGTCCGGTTTTGAGATTGGCGAAACGCTCATCCCGTACCAACCCACCGACACATATGGGCGCGCGTTCCTTGCCGGTTTCTTGAATACACTCTGGGTCAGCATTGTCGGCATTATTCTGACGACGATTCTCGGCGTCAGCGTTGGCATTGCGCGGCTATCGCCAAATTTTCTTCTGAGTCGGCTTGCCGCCGGCTTTATCGAAATCATCCGCAACACTCCGCTGCTGGTCCAACTTTTCTTTATTTACTTTGGCGTTTTTGTTCGTTTCCCCTCGGTCGCCGAAAGTCTCCAATTTCCTGGACCCTCTTTTGGGAATCAGCGCGGCCTCTTTTTCCCCAAGCCGATCCCGCTCGAATCATTCCCGGCGTGGGCAATCTTTGTGGTCGCCGGCATTTTTATTGCGCTGGCGTTATGGATCGCGTCCGGACGCGGTCAGTCGAAACTGCCGCTCGGCTGGCTTGGATTTGCCGCGCTGATTGCTTTTCCGATCATCGGTTCGCTTCTCCTTCCCGCGCCGTTTGAATTTGAAATTCCGGTGCGCGAACGATTCAACTTCAAAGGCGGGCTGCATATCTCGCCGGAATTTGGCGCGCTTTTGACCGGGCTGGTCATTTACACCGCGGGCTTTATCGCCGAAGTCGTCCGCTCGGGCATTCAAGCGGTCAAACGCGGACAAGTAGAAGCCGCCTACGCGCTCGGCTTGCGCGGCGGGCAAGTGCTGCGGCTCGTCATTTTTCCGCAGGCGTTGCGCGTGATGCTTCCGCCGATGACGAGCCAATACTTGAACCTCGCGAAAAATTCTTCGCTCGCCATCGCGATTGGATTTCCGGATTTGTTCAGCGTCACGGCGACGATTGCGAATCAGACCGGTCAGCCCGTGCCGGTGATTTTGCTCGTGATGGTAACGTACCTGGCGATAAGTTTGTTCACGTCCCTTTTGATGAACATCTACAATCGGTACGTGCAGATATTGGAGAAATAAGACCAAATGGCAACTGCCGTTCAAGTGCTGCGTCCTCCGCGAACATCCGTCGGCGTACTGGGCTGGCTCAAGAAGAATCTTTTCAGCCCCTGGTACAACGCGCTCTTGACTATCGTGACGGCTTGGGTGTTGTGGGGCGTTGGCACGTCGCTTTTGGATTGGGCGTTGAAAGCAAAATGGCAAGTTATTATTGATAACTTGCGGCTCTTTATGGTGGGCTCGTATCCGCCGGAGCAGGTTTGGCGCGTGTGGTTAGTCGTGACGATGGTTTCGCTCTTGAGCGGACTTTCCGCCGGCTTGTGGGGCGCATCGATTCGAAACATCGCCTTCTCGCTCGCGGCGGCATTTGCGCTTCTGGCGGTCTTTTCGTTCAAGGGTGGCGGTTATCAGTGGCACGTTGTCAACCTACTGGTCGTTCTCGCGGCGTACGGATCATGCCTCGCGCTGCGCCGGCGAGTGAATATTCGCCGATGGGTTTTGTTGGGCTGGCTCTTGTCTTTTTTCCTCACGCTCATCATTCTCTACGGAATTGACAAGAACCCTTATCTGCCGCTCGTTGGCACTGATAAATGGGGCGGATTACTCCTTACCTTTTTGCTCGCGCTCGTTAGCATTGTTTTTTCGTTTCCGCTTGGCGTTCTGCTTGCGCTCGGACGGCGCAGTAAATTGCCGGTCGTCTCCATTTTCAGCACGCTCTTTATCGAACTGGTGCGCGGCGTCCCACTGGTAACCATTTTGTTTATGGCGCAAATCATGGTTCC
>JACQGS010000284.1 GCA_016199405.1 Chloroflexota bacterium
ACTTGAACTATTTTCAAGTGAGGTCGGTCGCGCATTGCCTATTTTTCAGCGATCACGCGATGCAATCACCCTTTTGGGGCTGTCGGGATATTCACTTTTCAAGGTGCAAAAGTCGAGTAGTAAGTGTCTGTTCCCGCTTCGCCCGATGAACCAAGATGCCCGCTCGAAAAAAATCGCTCAGGCCGCCACGCTCGGCACAGATTGTAACGACGTGATCGGAATCACCTCAGCCAACGAAGGCGTATATGCCGAAACAGCCAAGATTTCCGAGACGGGAGAACTTGAGAGAATGGCGACGACGATCTCCCTCAGTTCGTCCGATAGTTGCGCCAGCCCGGACAGTGGAAAACTACGCGGTCCTATCTCTGTCTTCTGGGCGAGCAGAGAGTACTCGAATAAAGTCAACCCAATCGCTCTGCGTTCGCCTTTGTTGATTCGTAACAAGATGTGGTCATTCAGTTCGATCCCAGTCGCATTTTCGCCGGGTTCAAATGAAATGTAGAGCGTGTCGCTTGCCTCGTCGTAATTGAAATTCGGTTTTGCCATTCTTTGATTTCTATTCTACCGCATCGATTCGTACTCGTCAATCCAAACTCGTTCGTTATTATCGGCTCTCTTTTTTGCGCATTTCCACCTGTCGCATACAATGCTCTTCGCTGTGTCCGACATCTTCTACGATCTCGAAACCGAAGAACTGCTCGACCCAAACGCGCCCGATCATTCTGCCGCAGTCCGCGCGTTGCATTTCACGCTCGGCGCGTCGTCGTGCGAATGTCACGGCGAGCAAATTCATTATAGCCCCGCCGCGCTCGCCGAACATCTCTTGCAACACGACCGCATCATCGGCTTCAACATCCTGCGCTTCGACAACGTCGTGCTGGCAAATTCCGGCGAACGCACTGCGCGCGCCTCGTACGATTCCGCGACCGGCAAAAGCACGTACGTCAAGCCCCTGCCCGATTCACCCGACGACCTAAGACGCTTGCTCAACAAAAAAAGTTTCGATTTGCTCACCGACATCGAAGCGCAAGTCGGGCATCACGTGAGTCTCGCCGCGCTTGCGGAGGGATCGCTCGGCAAAGAAAAAATCGGCAGCGCGCCGCAAGCCGTCGTGTGGCATCGGCTCGCGCGGACACTGAGCGATCGCTGGCCCTTTGCGTTGGCAGACGTGAACGACAACGAAGGCGCGCAGCGCGTCGCCGAATTGGGCGCGTGGTTTCAGCATCGGCTCGAGCAATATTGTTTGGGCGATGCGCTGCTCGCGAAGAAACTGTACGAGTTCGGCAGCGAGAATCGGCGCGTCGCGTTTATTGATTTCGAGGGGGAGCACAAAGTCGTCAAAGTGTTGTGGCGGTAGCACATTACGTGTTGCGTGTTGCATATTGCGTAAAGCACTTTGCTTGATTTTCCATTTCACGCTAGAATACCCTCGATGCTAAAAGCACTTTCAGTGAACTCTTTCACCGATCACACCCTCGCGCAGTTTCTCGATCAACTTTCCTCATCGAATCCAACGCCCGGCGGCGGTACGGCAGCAGCCCTCAGCGGCGCGCTCGCGGCATCGCTCTTGCAAATGGTTTGCCGCCTCAAGATCGGCAAAAAAAATTATCTGTCCGCTGCCGCCGCCATGCGCGCGCGGCTGGAACAGTTAGAGCCGCTCCGCCGCGAACTACTCGAACTGATGGAACAGGATAGCGTGGCATACGCGCGCGTGATGGAAGCGTACCAACTGCCGAAAGCAAACGACGCAGAAAAATCTGCGCGCGATAATGCGATAGAAACCGCGCTGAAACACGCAACCGATGTGCCTTTACGCGTCGCGGAATTATGCGGCGCGCTTTTGTCGCACGCGCAGTTTATCGCGGCGGAGGGCAACCAGAACGCCGCGAGCGATGCGGGCGTGGGAGCATTGCTCGCCGACGCCGGCTTGCAAGGCGCGGTGATGAATGTGCGCATCAATCTCGCCGGCATCCGCGACGCGGCATTCGCGCAGGATCGCCGCGCGCGCGCCGAGCCACTCGCGCAAAACGCGCTGACCCAAACGGCAGAAATTCAGCGGATCGTCCAATCGCGAATGTGATGCTTCATCCGTCATTGCGAGGAACGCATCCTGAGCGAAGGCGAAGGGTTGCGTGACGAAGCAACACTTGCGCCGCACTGCGTGCGTTGCAGTGCAGGTGTCCCCAAATTCCAATTAGACACTGTGGGGAATAGAACAAAACCCGAATTGGACGCAGACCCTGGCACTTGCGTAACCGTCAGGGCAAGTGTGAACACTGATAAACACTGATTTTTTTTGGTTATTAATCTGTGTCAATCTGTGTTAATCAGTGTCCAATATTATTTCCGATTTCGTGTTACTTCGTGCACTTCGTGGGTGAAAAAAATTCATTCCCCACCCAAGGAGACTCTGTGCCATCCGATCTCGATATCGCCCAGTCCGCTGAGTTGAAACCGATCGCGGAGATTGCCCGCGCGATGGGATTGACCGACGATGATTATTTTTCGTACGGCAAATACATGGCGAAAATTTCGCTCGACGTACTGAAAAAACTGGCGGATAAACCGAACGGCAAATATATTGACGTCACCGCGATTACGCCCACGCCGCTCGGCGAAGGCAAAACGACGACCGCCGTCGGCTTGGGCATGGCGCTTAATCGTTTGGGACTTCGCGCCGCGAT
This sequence comes from Chloroflexota bacterium, assembly GCA_016199405.1. Classification (GTDB taxonomy): domain Bacteria; phylum Chloroflexota; class Anaerolineae; order UBA4142; family UBA4142; genus JACQGS01. The sequence goes on from JACQGS010000284.1 coordinate 2,685, forward strand.
CACATTGCGCCAGCCCTCGCTCGGTCCGGTCTTTGGCATCAAAGGCGGCGCGGCGGGCGGCGGTTACGCGCAAGTGATTCCGATGGAAGAATTCAATTTGCACATGACCGGCGACACGCATGCCGTCGGGCTCGCGCACAATTTGCTTGCCGCGTTTATCGATAATAGTCTCTATCACGGCAACCCGCTCGAGATCGATCCCTATTCCGTTTCGTGGCCCCGCGTGCTCGATGTCAGCGATCGCGCGCTGCGCAAAGTCGTCATCGGTCTCGGCGGCAAAGACGGCGGCGTGCCGCGCGAAAGCAGCTTCGACATCGCCGTCGCGAGCGAAGTAATGGCAATTCTCGCGCTAACGACCTCGCTGCAAGATTTGCGTCAGCGTTTTGCGCGCATCGTCGTCGCGACCTCGCGCAAAGGCAAACCGATCACCGCGCAAGATTTGGGCTGCGCCGGCGCGATGACCGCGCTGATGCGCGAAGCCGTCAAGCCGAATCTTTTGCAAACGCTCGAACACACGCCGGCATTCGTGCACGCGGGACCCTTTGCGAATATCGCGCAGGGCAATAATTCGATCCTCGCCGATCAGATCGCGCTCAAACTCAACGATTATGTCGTGACCGAATCCGGCTTTGCGTCCGATCTGGGTATGGAAAAATTTTTCGATATCAAGACACGTTATTCCGGTCTCACGCCGAACTGCGTCGTCCTCGTCGCGACGATTCGCGCGCTCAAGATGCACGGCGGCTTGGGGCGCGTCGTCGCCGGCAAACCCCTACCGGAAGAATTGACCAAAGAAAATTTGCCGGCGCTCGAAAAAGGCGCGGAGAATTTGGTCAAGCACATCGAGAACGCGTTGCTCTTTGGCGTGCCGGTCGTCGTCGCGGTCAATCGGTTCGCGCAGGATACCGATCGCGAAATCGCGTTGGTGGAAAAAATCGCGCGCGAAAATGGCGCGGAAGGCGCGTTTCTGTCCGATGTGTGGGCGAAAGGCGGCGCGGGCGCGATCTCGCTCGCCGAAGCCGTCGTGCGCGCATCGAGCCAGCCGTCCAAATTCAAATTGCTCTACCCGGACGATTTGCCGATCAAAGACAAAATCGAGCGCATCGCGCAAAAGATTTATGGCGCGGACGGCGTGGACTATGCGCCGGCGGCAGAAGCCAAAATCAAGCAATTCACCGAGCAAGGGCTGGCGCATTTGCCGATCTGCATGGCGAAAACGCATCTCTCGCTTTCGCACGACGAAAAACTCAAAAACCGCCCGCGCAAATTCCGCCTCCCGGTGCGCGATGTGCGCGCGGCGGTCGGCGCCGGTTTTATTTATCCGCTCTGCGGCGATATGCGCACCATGCCCGGCTTGCCAAGCGTGCCCGCCGGCACGCGGATTGATATTGACGCGAACGGAAAAATTTCCGGCTTGTTTTAGAATGTAAATAATGTTCCCACGCATTCTCACGCCGCCGCCCGGACCCAAAGCGAAATTGATTCTCGAACGCGACGCGCGCGTACTGTCGCCATCGTACGCGCGCGATTACCCGTTCGTGATGGCGCGCGGGCAAGGCGCGGAAGTTTGGGACGTCGACGGCAATCGCTACATTGACTTTGCCGCCGGCATCGCGGTCACTTCGACCGGGCATTCGCATCCGGAAATTGTCCGCGCGATTCAAGCCCAAGCCGAAAAGTTTATTCACATCTCGTCGGATTTCTATCATGAACTGATGGTGCGTCTCGCTGAACGGATTGACGAGATCGCGCCGATGCAAGAAGACGTGACGGTTTTTCTCGCCAACTCTGGCACCGAATCGGTCGAAGCCGCGCTGAAACTCGCGCGCTATGCAACCGGTCGCCGGCAGTTCATTGGCTTTCTGGGCGCGTTTCACGGACGCTCGATGGGCTCGCTCTCGTTCACCGCGTCGAAAGCGCGGCAGCAAGAACGATTTTTTCCGACGATGCCCGGCGTGTGGCACGTTCCATTCCCCGATCCGTATCGCCCGGTTTTTCCGATTCCGCCCGGCGGCGACATTGGCGATGCGGTCGTGAATTACATCGAAGAGATGTTGTTTCCGGAGGCGTTGCCGCCGGATGAAGTCGCGGCGGTGTTGGTCGAGCCGATTCAGGGCGAAGGCGGCTATATCGTTCCGCCGCCGCATTTTTTCCCGCGCCTGCGCGACATGTGCGATCGGCATGGGATCTTGCTGATTCTGGACGAAGTGCAAGCCGGCGTGGGGCGCACCGGCAAATGGTGGGGCATTCAGCATTGGAACGTCGAGCCGGATATAATTTGCATCGCGAAAGGCATCGCGAGCGGCGTGCCGCTGGGCGCGATGGCGGCGCGTAGATCAATTGGCGCAAAGTGGAAACCCGGCGCGCACGGCAACACCTACGGCGGCAATCCGTTGGCGTGCGTTGCCGCGCTCAAAACACTGGAACTGATCGAGCGCGAATATATGCAGAACGCGGCGACGCAAGGCGCGTTTATGTTCGATGCGCTTGCGGAAATGCAAGCGCGCCATGAGTGTATCGGCGAGGTGCGCGGGCGCGGGCTGATGATCGGAATCGAGTTGGTGAAAGATCGGGCCACGAAAACCGCCGCGAAAGAATTGCGGGATGCAGTTGTGCATCGCTGTTTTGAAAACGGATTGCTGACGCTGGGGTGCGGGCGAAGCACGCTGCGATTTATGCCGGCATTGATGATTGAGAAAGAGTTGGTTGAGGCAGGGCTGGCGATTTTCGAGAACGCGTTGAGTGAAGAGGAAGGAAGAGTTTAACCGCAAAGACGCGAAGGGCGCGAAGCAAAAATCTTTTTCGTCCTTTGCGTTCAACCTGCACTGCCACGGAGTGCGGTGCAAGTGTTCGCGTCCTTTGCGGTTTGATCTTGCATGAACAGCATCAGCATTCTCGGTGTCCGCGTAGACAATGTAACGTATGAAACCGCCCTCGCGCAGATAGAAACTTGGCTGCGCGCGGGCGGTTTTCATCAGATCGCCACCGTCAATCCGGAATTCGTCGTCATCGCGCAGACGAACCCGGATTTTTTGCGCGTGCTCAATTTGACCGCGCTGAATGTGCCGGACGGCGTCGGTTTGCTGTGGGCGGCGCGGCAATTGGGCGCGTCGTTGTTTGAACGCGTGACGGGACAAGAAATGGTGCAGCGCATCGCGGAACTCGCGGCGCGGCGCGGCGAAAAAATATTTTGCCTGGGCGCGCGCGCGGGGATTGCGGAACGCGCGGCGGAAAAGTTGAAAGAGAGATTTAGAGATTTAGAGATTGCGGGATGTTATGCGGGGTCGCCGGCGGTTGAGGAAGAGCAACGAATTGTGGAACGAATAAACGAATCCAGACCGCAGATTCTTTTCGTCGCGTATGGTCCGCCGAAGCAAGAGTTGTGGATCGCGCGCAATGCCCCGCGCTTGCGCGTCAAGATCGCGATGGGCGTGGGCGGAACGTTCGATACGCTGGCGGGGGTTGCACCGCGCGCGCCGACGTGGATGCAACGCGCGGGATTCGAGTGGACGTACCGCTTAATCCGCGAGCCGCGTAGAATCAAGCGGCAGTTAGCAATTCCGTATTTCATGTGGTTAATCAAAACCCGAAGGACATGATCCTTCGGGTTTTTAGATGACAAACTTATAACCCTGCCCTCGCAGCGTCAACAAATGCTCCGGCTTGCTCGGATTCTCTTCCACTTTTTGGCGCAGCCAACGCATATGCACGTCGAGCGTGCGCGTATCCCCGGTATAATCGGTCTCCCAGACTTGCTTGATAATTATTTTGCGCGATACCAGCTCGCCTTTGTGCCGCATCAAAAGTTCGAGCAGATCAAACTCTTTGGGCGTGAGTGCATGGGTCTTGGTACCGCGCGTGAGTTTGTGCCGTTCCAAATCCAACGTGAAATGTCCGAGCGTCAACGAGCGCGGCGGACGCGCGTCAATCGCACTCTTGACACGCGCGACCAAGCGTTTGACCACCAGCGTGCGCGGCACAATGCCGACATGCTTGATCGCAGCATCAATTTTCGCGTTGGGCATCGCGATCAGAATCAACGGCGCAGAGGTTTCACCGCGCAGTCGATGCGCTAACGTCCGGGCATTCAGTCGTTCCGATGTCGTGTCGATTACGATGGCATCGAGGTGATTCGATTTAGCTTCCGCAAGCGCTTGCCGCCCGCTGCACGCGGCGAGAATAGAAAAATCTCTCTTGCTGAAAAGCCCAGCAAAGGATTTCGACGCGTTCTTATCGTTTGCAATTATCAAAACCGTGGACGCCATCGTCTAACTCCAACGGGGAACAGATCGGGGCAAAGAAAAAATAGATTTCAAGTTCGCGGGAACAATCCATCGCGAACGTGCGAGTGCATCGTTATTATACATATTCTCGTCAAGTTTGCAATTACACCACAGTCCCACTGGTTAAGAAAAAGTTTGCCTTGAAAAAGATTGACCATTCAGAATGCCGGTGCTATAATCGCGAACGCTCAATCGAAATGGAATGAAAACTTGTATCGTTCTTCCCACATTCAACGAAGCGCAAAATCTCGCCGCGCTGCTTCAGCAACTGCTCGCGCTTTCGGTTTCCGATCTAAATATTCTGATCGTGGACGACAATTCGCGTGACGGCACCGGCGCGATTGCGGATCAACTCTGCGCGCAGTTCCCCGAGCGCGTCTCGGTTTTGCATCGCGCCGGCAAACTGGGGCTGGGGACGGCGTACGTCACCGGCTTTCGCTGGGCGCTGGATCGCGGCGCGGAATTGGTAATTCAAATGGACGCGGATTTTTCGCATTCGCCGAATTATCTTCCGTCCTTCATTGCCCAGATGAACGAGTACGATGTCGTCGTCGGATCGCGCTATGTGCCCGGCGGTAAACTCGATCCGCGCTGGAGCGGCTGGCGCTATCTCTTGAGCAAATGGGCGAATAGCGTGTGGGTGCGAATGATTTTGAAAACGCAAACCCGCGACGCGACTGCCGGCTTTAAATGCTGGAGCCGCCGCGCGCTCGAGAAGATTCAGTTCGAAAACGTCTTCTCGAATGGCTACATCTTTCAAGTGGAGATGGCTTATCTCTCCGAACTCATGGGCTTGCGCATTCTGGAATATCCGATCTATTTTGAGGATCGCCGCGTCGGTAAATCCAAGATGACAGTGCCGGTAAAATTGGAAGCCGCGTGGCGCGTATTTGAAATTCGTCTGCACTATGGCGCTTTGATAAAGAATCTTGCCCGGGTCGAGTGGTTACATGAACCGGCGTGATCTTGCCGTTTTTCTCTTCTTTGTCGCGCTCAGCGCGATTTTTTTTGCCCCCCTGCTGTTCGGCGGCGCGACACCTGTTCCCTTTGACAATCTTTTTCGTTTTCCGCCGTGGAGCGCATTCCGCGCGCAATTCGGCATCACCGTCCCGCAGAATGAACTCGTGAGCGATTTGGTTCTGGAAAATTACGCGTGGAAAAATTTTCTGGTCGAATCGCTGCGCGCGGGCGAACTACCGCTCTGGAATCCCTACCTCTTTACCGGCGTCCCCTTCCTCGCAGCGGGGCAGCACTCGGCGCTCTATCCATTCACGCTCCTTTTTTTTATCCTGCCGATTGATCGCGCCTACGGCTATTTCGTCGCACTGCAATTCATCCTCGCGATGATCGCGATGTACGCGTTCGCGCGCGTGCTCGGCATCAGCCGCTTTGCCGCCACGCTCAGCGCGATCGTGTACGCGTTCAGCGGCTTTTTCGTCGTCAGCACCGCGTTTCCAATGGTCATCAGCGCAGCAGCGTGGCTGCCGGCAATTCTCGCCTGTGTCGAATTGATCGTGCGCGCGGAAAAATCAACACGCGCATTTTTTTTTGCAATGCTCGGCGCAGTCTTTCTCGGCATTCAGTTTCTGGCGGGGCATATCGAGATTTCGATTTACAATTTGATCATCACCGCGTTTTACGCGGCGTGGCGTATCCTCACTCCTCACCCCCTGCGCCCCCTCTCCCCTCTCCTGTTCGGAGAACAGGAGAGGGGAGAGGGGGATGGGGTGAGGCGGGTGAGGTCTCTCCTCATCATCGCCGGCATGACGCTCACCGGTATCGCGCTCGGCGCGGTGCAACTCGTACCACTTTTTGAATTAGTGCAGAATAGCTTTCGCAGCGGTTCGGCGTCGTACGCGCAAATTATCGGCTACGCGTTTCCGGTTCGGCAGATCGTCACATTCTTTATGCCGGATTTTTTTGGCAACCCGGCGCATCATTCCTATTTCGACGTTTTTGAGTTCATGACGCATGCCGCGCCAGCGGAAACAATTTTTTGGGGCATCAAGAATTACGTTGAAGCCGGCGCGTGGGTGGGGACGCTGCCACTCGTGTTGGCGTTGTTCGCGCTTGCAAGTCGCAAGTCGCAAGT
>JACQGS010000269.1 GCA_016199405.1 Chloroflexota bacterium
CTGCTTTATTTCGTCGCGTACGGAACGCCGATTGTGATGGGGCTGGTGTTTTTTTGGTGGGGCGGGGTTCAAATTCCAATTCTCAAATCCCAAATCCCAAATTCCAAAATCTAACTTCCAATTTCCAAAATCCAACTTCCAACTTCCAAATTCGTAATTTGTCCGCGTGGATGAGCAATGACGATGCAAGTTTCGGTAATCATTCCGGCGCACAACGCCGAAAAAACAATCGCTGCGTGCTTGGACGGATTGCGTCAGCAGAAGTTTTCCGCCGGCGAATTTGAAATCATTGTCGTGGACGATGGCTCGAGCGATTCCACGCGGCAGATCGCCGAGGCGCGCGCCCCGCTTGACGACGCGGGGTCTACGAGCGCGCGCGTGCTCGCGCAGACGAATCTCGGCGCGGCGGCGGCGCGTAACCTGGGCGCGCAGAACGCGCGCGGCGAGATCGTTTTGTTCATTGACGCGGATTGCGTACCAGATAAAAACTGGGTTGCCGCGATGGTCGCACCGTTTGCGAATTCGGAAATCGTCGGCGCGGGCGGCAGGAAGCAGACGCAGCAGCGCGGTAGCGTGCCGCAATTCATCCAGATGGAATTCGATTATCGCTACGACCGCGTGCGAGCGCAAAAGTATATTGATTTTATTGATAGCGGCACGGCAGCGTATCGGTGGCAAGTTTTCTTGCAAAACGGCGGGTTTGACGCGGCGCTGTCCGACGCCGAGGACACGGATTTTTCGTACCGCTTGGCGGAGCGCGATTTGAAAATGGCGTTTGCCGACGGCGCGATCGTTTATCATGCGCATCCGACCTCGGTGTGGGAATATTGGCGGCGCAAATTTGAGTACGCGTGTTGGCGTACTGCCGTTTACGCGCGGCATCCGCGCAAGCTCGCGCGCGATTCGCGCACGCCGCTCACGCAAAAAATTCAGGGCGCGCTTGTCGGGCTTCAGCTTGTTTTCATTCCTTTTCTATTCTTAGGCCCGCATTTGACGTGGCTGTATGCCGCGCTGGTGCTCGCGCTCTTTCTGACCGCGACGCCGTTCGTCGTGAAATATTGGGCGCGGAATGCGCGCGTGGCGTTGATTGCGCCGGTGTTGATAGTCGGGGCGGCGTATGCCGGCACGGCGGGTATGGCGTGGGGTTTTGTGAAAAACAGATTCAACCGCAGAGCCGCAGAGGCGCAGAGAAAAATCCGCAATCCGAAATCTGAAATCTGAAATCTGAAATGAAAGAGCGTCGCCTTTTCCTAGTCACCATTGATTTGCTGCTCGTCAATCTCGCCGTGCTGATCGCGTTCGCGGTGTGGGCATGGCGCGGCGATAAAGATTTCGCGGTCCTGTTCACGACGCAAATTTATTGGTTTGCGCTCTTGTCCGCGCTCTGGCTCGCCGCGGAATCTCTCGCCGGGCTGTACGATTTGCGCGTTGCCGGCGGATTCGACGCGACGACGCGCGCGCTCGCGCAAACTTTTCTGCTCGTCCTCGTCGCGTACCTCGCGATTTTTTTTGCCATCCCCACTGAACTGCCGCGCGGCATCGTCGTCTATCACGGCGTCGCCGCAGTCGCGCTGATCGCGCTCTGGCGCGCGCTGTTCATTCACGCCGCGCCGCGCTTGCCGTTCCGCCGCCGCGCGCTCATCATCGGCGCCGGCGGTGCGGGGCAGACGATCGCGCGCGTTTTGCGCGCGCAATTTAGTTCGCACTATGAGATTGTCGGATTTGTGGACGACGACGCGGAGAAAAAAGATCTCGAGATCGAGGGATTCAGAGTCCTGGGTGGGCATCGCCAGTTAGTCGAGTTGGCGCGCGAGAATCGCGTGGCGGAAATCATTCTCGCGATTACGCATGGCGTCGGCGACGATTTGTTCCGCACGATGCTCGACGCGCAAGAGTTGGGGATCGAGATCGTGCCGATGCCGGTGCTGTACGAGCAAATCGCCGGGCGCGTGCCGGTCGAGCATATCGGCGAGAGTTGGTATGTCGCGCTGCCGCTAACGCATGCCGCGATGCGCGGATTGTTTCCGCTTGCCAAGCGCGCGCTGGACGTGATCGCCGCGCTCGTGGGGTTGGCATTGCTCGCGTTCTTGTCACCGCTGCTAGCGATCGCGATTCGTCTCGATTCGCGCGGCGCGATCTTTTATGCGCAGGATCGTGTGGGGCAGGGCGGCAAGATTTTTCGCGTGTTCAAATTGCGGACGATGATCGCGGACGCCGAACCCGCCGGCGAAGCGTTGTGGGCGCGCGAAGATGATCCACGCATTACGCGCATCGGAAAAATTTTGCGCCGCACGCATCTGGACGAGTTTCCGCAATTCTGGAATATCTTGCGCGGCGAGATGAGTCTGGTCGGTCCGCGGCCCGAGCGTCCCGAAATTGTCGCGCAGTTGGAAAAGCAGATCGCGTTCTATCGCTTGCGGCATGCGGTCAAGCCGGGCATTTCGGGCTGGGCAATCGTGAACGCGGGGTACGTGGACAGCGTCGCTGCGGCGCGCGTGCGCGTGGAGTACGATTTGTATTACATCAAGCATCAATCGCTGTGGCTGGATGCGTGGATTGTTTTGCGGACGGTGGGGCAGGTGGTGGCGTTGAGGGGAAGGTAGCGTAAGGCGTATTGCGTAGGGCGTGGTGCGTAAGAGCATTGAACAAAAATTGAAATCAATGTAGAATAGCGGCAGTGGCAAGGAGGAAAAATGCTGCGCACGATTACATTGCAGATACCCGAAGCGACTTTTACCGCGATCGAAAAGCAAGCCGAGACCGCAGGCAAGCAACCCACCGAATTGGCGGGCGAGCTGCTCGCTCAGGCGGTCAACCATTCGAAAGTTGAGCCCGACCCTCTGGATGCGCTCATTGGTAGCATTGACTCACCCGTGACTGATGTTGCCGAGCGTCACGACTATTACATTGGGCAAGCCGTACTCAAGGAGTTGCGTGGTGAATCAGATTCTGATTGACACATCTCAGCTTCCTATCTGGAGATTGTCCACGTGGATGCTGCGCTCGACGCCGCCGCATGGACATTCTTGAAATCGCGCGCGGACAAAGAATGGTCGCTGATTGATGCCGTTAGTTTTGTTGTGATGCAAGAACGC
>JACQGS010000270.1 GCA_016199405.1 Chloroflexota bacterium
GCCGCGCGCGCCGCGTCGTCGGCGCTCTTCGCCAGTTTTTCGCGCGTGATCGGGATGCCGTACAGCGCAAGAATCTTTTTGCCTTCCGCTTCCGTCAGCGCGCGCCCATTTGCTTTTGCGATAATCGCTTTTGCTTTTGTTGCTCGTCCGGGTTTGGAATTTGGATTTTGGGAATTGGGATTTCCCCTCTTCCTCTGAAACTCGCCGTAATCCACCAGCGCCTTGACCGCGCGCAGACTGTTATCGAAACTCATCAGGAACGGTACGCCGTCGAGGTCGGCAATCGGCTCAATCAGGTCGGGCACACCGAGCGGCTTGTCGCGAAAGGTTCCCGCATAACCCGAAATTTTTACCCAAATTTTCTCAGGATATTGCTTCATCGCCGCGCGCAAAACTTTGCCGGCGGGTCCTTGCGCGTCAGTGCGCGCGTTCGCGCCGAGCTGCCACAAAATAATTTCCATGTTCGGGTCGGCGCCCATCGCGTCGAGTGCGGCTTTGTGAATGTGTTGGTCAGCCATGCCGCCCGGTCCCGTGATGTCGAGCGGATTGCTGACGGTGATGTAATCGTACAGCACCGGGCGGATGACGTTGTAACTGGATTCGCTGAATGGGGGAAAGTTCAAGCCGAATTCCGCCGCGTGATCCGCGAGAATCGCGTTTGCGCCGCCCGAGTTCGTCACCGCCGCAATGCCGCCGCGATTCGGCAACTTGCGCGAATGCAAGATCGCAAGCGTCTCGATCATCTCGTTCAATGAGTTGACGCGCGTGATGCCGTATTTTTTGAACACCGCGCCCACGATCGCGTCCGAGCCCGCCAGCGCGCCCGTGTGCGCCATTGCCATCTGACGCCCCGCTTCGGTGCGCCCCGTCTTCAAAACGACGATCGGCTTGCGGCGGTCCGCGCAGCGCTCGGCGGCGCGTAAAAATTTTTCGGGATTGCGAAATTGCTCGACGTAGAGTCCGATGACCTCGGTCGCGTCGTCCTCCGCGAAAAATTCCAGGCAATCGCCAATCTCGATGTCGACTTCGTTGCCCGAGCTGATCACGTGAGCCAGACCTATATAACGATCCACGCACGCGGCGACAGTGCTGATCGCGAGCCCGCCGCTTTGTAGCGCGAGCGAGAGGTGGCCCGCTCTTTGGATCGCGCGGCCCGAGTTCGGCATGCCCGCGAATTTATTCGGCGCGCTGAGATTGCCGAAACAGTTCGGACCGACGACGCGTATGCCCGTGCGCGCGACGAAATCCAAAAGCCACTGGTGCCGTTTCGCGCCTTCCTCGCCGCCCATTTCCTCAAAGCCGCTGGTGATAATGTTGACCGCGCGGACGCGTTTGATCGCGCATTGCTCGAGCGCATCGGGGATGAGGCGCGCGGGCACGGAGAGCATGGCGAGGTCAACCGATTCGTCCACGTCGGTGAGGCGCGCGTAACATTTTAGTTTTTCGACCTCGGGATAATTGGGGTTGATGGGATAAACGCGCGCGGGATTTTTCTGCGCGACGAAATCTTTGAGGATGGTGTTGATGTAACTCCAATTCGGCGAGACGCCAAACATCGCGACGGATTGGGGGTTGAGAAAATAGTGGAGGGGATGAGGCATGGTGGGGTATAGGGTAAGTGGTAAGTGGCAATTGTCATTCGCCAATTACCACTTACCACTCACTCTTTAGAAATACGTTCGCCCAATCGTCTCCGCGATCATCGCGGGCTTGTCGCTGCCTTCAATTTCGACGGTGACTTCGTTCGTGGATTGCACCCAGCGCTTGTCGGGCGACTCTTCGACCGCGATCAATTTGCGATGCGTGCGGATGCGTTTGCCCACCGGCGCGGGCGCGACAAAGCGCACTTTGTTGAGTCCGTAATTCACGCCCATTTTGCCGCCGAGTTTCACTTTCAGCCCGATCGAATCTTTGCTCAGATAGCCCGCGAGCATCGAGAGCGTAAAATATCCGTGCGCAACGGTACCGCCGAACATGGTTTGCTTGGCGCGCTCGGGGTCGACGTGGATGAATTGAAAATCGCCCGTCGCGTCGGCGAATTTGTTGACCATCTCTTGTGTAATAAGCAGCCACTGTCCGACGCTCACCTCTTGCCCGACATATTTTTTCAATTCTTCGGTGCTCGTGACTTCGGTGTTTGCTAAATCGGTTGCCGACATGTTTCTCTCCATTGATTTTCATTCGCTCAATCGAGGAACTCGCTGACCTCGCGATTCAATCGCTCGGCGGCTTCAATCGTCACCAAATGACCGACGCCCGCGTAGGTCGAAAGTTTTGCGCCCGCGATATTCGCCGCGAGAAATTCGCCGTTGGCATACGGGATGAGCGGATCGCAATCGCCGTGAATGACGAGCGTGGGCACGCGGATTTCCGCGAGTCGATCCGCGACGCCGTTCCGAGTATGCGCGTAAGCCGCGCCAAGTTGGCGCTGATACGCTTCGGGCGGCATCGGCTTTGCCTTGGCATTCTGCACTGCCCGATCGAGATCCGCGGGATGCGCCGCGATATACCCAGGTGCAGTGATCAACGGCGTTGTGCGCCGCACGCGCGTCTCGATATCCTCGCCTTCTTTCCGCAGCAAAAGCGCGCCGATTTCGGGCGCCGGCGTAACGTGCGACGCGCCGCCCGCCGAGGTGGCAACGAGAATCATTTTTTCCACGCGCGCGGGATGACGCAGCGCCAGTTCGAGCGAAATAAATCCGCCCATCGAAATTCCCATGATGAAAGCGCGACCCAGGTTCAGATTGTCGATCAGACCCGCCGCGTCGTCCGCCATCTCCCCAATCGAATACGGACCCGCAGCCAGCTCGCTGTCGCCCGCGTCGCGGTTGTCGAGATTGATCACGCGATATTTTTTCGCCAGCGGCTCGATCTGCTTCCACCAACCCAGCCGCGACGCACCCAGTCCGGGGAACAAGAGCAGCGGATGCCCCGCGCCGTACTCGTCGTAATAAATTGTCTGCGCGCCGATTTTAGTGGTGGACATGAAATTTCCTTTGGAGCGATTTGCTAGCTGCGGATACTGGCAAAGGCAGACTCGTTGTGGGTTTGCGGAGTACACGCCGATTCATTATGCTTCTTCGAAGCGGGCAGAGCATCTTGCAATAGATGCACGGCAAAAGACAGAGATTGAAGGAACAAAATTCACTCCGAGTGCCCAGTGAGTCTCCTTTAAGATTGTGCTACGACCCTCTGTATTTGAGAGCTCCTTTTTCAACAGGATCGAAATTCGCAGTCCACTCCGTCTCAACGTCATTATATTGACCATAGATAGCACCTTTCAAGTACGCATTATTGAGGTTTGTATTCGACAAATTCGCGCCACGTAAATTCGTTTTCTCCATATAGGCGTCCTTCAGATTCGCTCCTTCCAAATTAGCAGCTCTCAAGTCCGCCTTATATAGATTGACATTCTGCAAATTAGCATTTCGTAAATCGAACCCCCGCATATTGGCCTCTTCTAGAGTGGCATTCATGAGACTAATCACAGGTTTTTCACCACTAATCAATTGGGTTTCGTACAAGAATCGCACAAGGCTCCCTCGCCGCCTGTTCTTTCCATCGGGATTGTTTGTATCCAATGCGCGTAAAACTGTTAAGGTTCGTGAACGCGCCACATTTCGCAACTCTATTTCCTTTGGATCTTTTTTCTTCGTATCGCGCAGGTGCTTTTCCAGAACCAACTCGGTCATTGCATCAAGGTAATTCTGCAATAACATTTCTTGCTGTTGATTTGACGCAATTTCCTGCTCGCTCTTGCGCTGTGCTCTATTAAGTAAGAATGCTCCTACCGCCAGCACAACTGGAATAATAACCAGTTCAAAAACATCCCATAGTGTTTTATTGGGATGGGTCTCAGTAACAATTCCGTTACCGAAATCAGTTTTGGTCGTCGTATAAGCAAAAAAACCAGTCCAATCCGATCCAAAACGCCAAACAGCAAAAGAAAAAGAAGCAATCATCGCCGCAATGAATGCAGTCCAGATGATTTTGACCTTGTGATTACCTATGAATTGTTGCATTTTCTTCCGATTTTTCCTTCAGAAATTTTCAGATTGAACTTATTTTGCATATGACAGTACTTATTCCATGATCTGCCCCATGGTTTCAACAAAACTGACTTTATATATCCTGGGAGCGCGTCGATTTAACTTCAACTCATCTCTAAAACACTGCGGCGACGGCTCCTGCGCCGTTGAAGGCTGGGCGTGGGAGCCCAGCCCGCTGATATTGATTCGCGCTGATTCGCGGATGAATCACCCCGCCAACGCGCGCGCTGCCAGCTCGCGATGATATTCCGCGTCGCCGAACATCGGCTCGTAGAATTTCGCGCGCTTGAACCACAAGTGCAAATCGAAATCCCAGGTAAAGCCGATGCCGCCGTGCACCTGAATCGCTTCACCGCACACTTTGCGCGCGGCGTCGCCAACGTACGCTTTCGCCACCGACGCGGCGAGCGCGGCATCGGCGCTCTGCGCGTCCTGCGCCCATGCCGCGTAATAAACGGCAGAGTGCGAGCTCTCCACGTCCACGAGCATATCCGCCAACTTGTGCTTGATCGCCTGGAACTGTCCCAGCTTTTGCCCGAACGCCTCGCGCATCTTGGCGTACTCGACCGACATTTCCATAGACTTGCGCGCCGCGCCCAACATCTCCGCGCTCGCGCCGACCGCGGCTTGCTGCAAAACTTTTTGCACCACGTGCCAGCCGTTATCAATCTCGCCGACGACGTTTTCTTCGGGCACCATCACATTATTGAAACGAACCTCGGATGCCTTGTTCGTCAGGTCAATGTTTTTCATCGGTGACGATTCGACGCCCTTGCCCTTCGCCTCCACGAGGAAAAGCGAAATGCCCTTGCCGGGATCGGCGTTTTTGGACGTGCGCGCGGGGATGAGCATCACGTCCGCCGCCTGCGCGAACGGCACGAAGCGTTTCATCCCGTTCAGCACAAAGCCACCGCCGCCCGCTTGCGCGTTCAGCGCGATGCCTTCCGCATCCCAGTTCGGCGCGTCTTCCAGCATACCCATCGTCGCGATCACATCGCCGCTCGCGATGCCGCCGAGATATTTTTGCTTTTGCGACTTATCGCCCGCGGCTTTTATCGCGCCGCCCGCGAGCAGGACGCTGGCAAAGTACGGACCGGGAAAGACCGCGCGCCCCATCTCTTCCAGCATCAGCGCCAACTCGACCATGCCGAGACCCAGTCCGTCGTTTTCTTCAGGAAAGGTGAGACCCAACCAGCCCAGCCCCGCCATCTCTTTCCACATTGGCTTGCTGAACCCCGTTGGGTCTTCAAACATCGTGCGCACGAACTGGGTCGTGCATTTTTGGCTCAGATAATCGCGCGCCGAATCGCGTAATGCCGCTTGTTCTTGAGTGAAATCGAAATCCATTTGATAACTCCAGTAAAAAAAGTAATCAGTAAACAGTGAACAGTTCTTTCTGCTCACTGTTTACTGTTCACTGCCAACTGTTGACTGCCTACTCGCCCTTGCTCTGCATTCGATCCATCCGCACTTCCTTCGGCAGACCCAGGACGCGTTCGCCGATGATGTTCTTTTGAATCTCGGACGTGCCCGCGTAAATCGTCGGTCCGCGCGATCCGAGGAAACTCACGCCCCACGCGGTTTGCCCGCCGCCATCAATTCGGTCGGGACCGCTGAATTCTGGCGGCGCGCCTTCCAGCACATTGCCGTACGGTCCCAAAATTTCCATCACCCATTCGTGATAGCGCTTGCCGTATTCGCTGTAATACAATTTCGCGATCGATGACTCGGGTCCCGGGCGCAGCCCCTTTTCCAAGCGCGATAAAGTCCGCAGCCCTGAATAGCGCATCACTTCCAGCTCGACGAACGCGCGACCCAGTTTCTGCCGCACGAGCAGATCGTCGAACGCGGCGCCGCCGTTCTTTTTCAACTTGCGCGTCGCGCCCAGTAGCCGCCGCAGCGACATCATGTACGCCGTAACGCGGTTGAGCGTGCCCGAGCCGCGTTCGTACCCCAGGGTCGTCTGCGCGATCATCCAGCCCTGGTTCAATTTGCCGATCAAGTTTTCTTTCTCGACGCGCGCGTTCGTGAAAAAGACTTCGCAAAATTCCGAGCCGCCCGTGATCTGCTTGAGCGGGCGCACCTCGATCCCAGGTTGGCGCATGTTGATGAGAAAGAACGAGATGCCTTGATGCTTGGGCACGGTGGTATCCGTGCGCGCGAGCAAAATGCCCCAGTCCGCGATCGTGCCGCCGCTCGTCCACACCTTTTGCCCATTGATCTCGTAATGGTCGCCTTTGTCTTCGGCGCGCGTTTTCAAACTCGCGAGATCAGACCCAGCATTCGGCTCGGAGAAAAGTTGGCACCAGATTTCGTCCGCGTTCAAAATTTTCTTGAGAAAGCGCTGCTTTTGCTGCTCATTGCCGTGGACGATGATCGTGGGTCCGCAAATCGAAGTGCCGAGACCGTTCACCGCCGAGGGCGCGTTCGCGCGCGTCATTTCGTCCGAGACGATCGCTTGCTCCATCGGCCGCGCGTTCTTCCCACCGTACTCTGCGGGCCAGCCCATGCCGATGAAACCCGCCTCGTACATTTTGCGGTGCCACGCTTTGCGCTCGTCGAGCGTTCTCATCTCGCCGCGCGGCGTGTTGTCTTCAAACCACTTGCGCACACGCGCGCGAAACGCAATGTCTTCGGGTGTGAAATTTAGATCCATGATGCCTCCTCTAAAAGTGGGACCCAGATTAAAGCAGATGAACACTGATAAAAATCTGTGTCAATCTGTGTTCACACTTGCACCGCACTGCGTTTGGTGCAGTGCAGGTGTCAGTGTCCAATTATCTTGTTACGCCTCTCGCTCAATGATCGTCGCAACGCCCTGTCCGCCGCCGACGCACGCATTTGCCAAACCGTAACGCGCTTGCTTCGCTTTCAAAATCCGCGCGAGCGTGCCGACCAAACGAATCCCCGTCGCGCCGAGCGGATGACCAATCGCGATGCCGCCGCCCATCACGTTGACGCAATCGGGATTGATTCCCAGTTCCTTGATGCAGTTCAACACGACGACGGAAAATGCTTCGTTGATTTCCCAGTAATCAATGTCCTTCGCTTGCAACCCAGCTTTGGCAAGCGCTTTGCGGCTCGCAGGCACGGGACCCGCGCCCATGATCGTCGGATGCACGCCCGCAAATCCAATCGAGCGAATCGTGGCGAGCGGCGCGATGCCCTTTTTCTGCGCGGTCTCTTTCGACATCAGGAGCATCGAAGTTGCGGCGGCGTTCAGCGGCGAAGAATTCCCAGGCGTGATCACGCCATCGGGTTTGAACGACGGCTTCAGCGCTTGCATTCCTTCGAGCGTCACATCATCGCGCACGGCTTGATCGCGATCCACCGTCAAATTTTTTCCGTCTGCTTGCGGCGCGTCGATGGGCAGAATTTCATCTTTGAAGAATCCATCCTTGTACGCTTGTGCCGCGCGTTGATGCGAACGCGCGCCCCACTCGTCCAATTCTGTGCGCGCGAATCCGCCTTGCGCGCTGAGCTTCTCCGCGGTCAATCCCATCCCGGCATTTTGCAAATCCCAGTGCTGGTACTCTGGCTCGGTACGCAAGCGAGGGTTTCCCACGATCGCGCCTTTCTCGCGTAGCGCGCCGCCCATCGGTACGCGCGTCATGTGCTCCATTCCGCCGACCAGGACGACATCCGCAAACCCAGTCGCGATTTCCATGAAGCCGATGTGAATGCTTGCCATCGCCGAGCCGCATTGCTGGTCAACAAATTTGGAAGAAAGCGTCTGCGGAAGGTTCGCGAGAAAGATCGGATTGCGACCGCCAAAAGTCCACTGCTCGGAAACGCCGAGCGCGGAACCGACGATGAAATCGTCAATCTCTTCCGCCGCGATCCCAGTCCGTTTGATGAGTTCGGGCAGCAAGCGCGCCAAAAGTTCGTCGGCGCGCAATTGATTGAACCAGTCGCGCTCGGGCTCGTTGGGGCGGGAGCGGGATTGGGCTGTTCGCAAATAGCCAGCAATGACGACATCATGCATTTTATTTTTTCCTCACCGCGAGCCGCGCAGACGCGGGTCAAGCACATCGCGGAGCGCGTCGCCGAACATGTTGAAACCGAAGACCGCGAGACTGATTGCCAACCCCGGCCAGATGGCGAGCCAGGGCGCGACGAGAAAATATTGTCTGCCTGAACCGCTGAGCATGCTGCCCCAC
>JACQGS010000271.1 GCA_016199405.1 Chloroflexota bacterium
GCGCGCGCGATGGCGCTGTATGCGACGCCGTACTTGCAAAAAGTCATCGCGCTGATGCAGCAAGCGCAGATGGGCATTGTGACCGACCCGCACACCGGACCCCTGCACGCGCGCGTAAAAGAATTGCTCGCGGCAGACGTTTTGGTCTGCTTGGGGCAGGACGATATTTCGGACGCGTATTATCCGTACGGACGGAACAATCTGCTCGAAGTCGCGTTTCTCGCGTCGCATCTGTTGTGGATGACAACCGCGACCGAAATGGAACTATTGTATGATATGATCACGACGCGCGCGGCAGAGGCAATCGGCGTGCGCGAGCATTTGCTCAGGGTCGGCGCGCCCGCCAATCTCGTCGTGCTCGACGCGCCGAATGTGTTGGAAGCGTTGCGCGAGCATTCTGCGCCGGCGTTCGTGGTGAGTCACGGGAAATTAGTGGATCGAGCGAAGATGAAAGAGATGGGTAGCCAGTAAGCAGTGTTCAGTGAATAGTTTTCAGTCCGCATTACTTCAAGACTATGAATAACAAGGCGAAAAATAAGATCCCTGCGGGGCTGGTGTCGCACTTTCAAGAGTACGACGTTGAGCGGTTGCGCTTGAAACGCGACGCGAATTTGATCATCCAACGCACGCTCGAGTTCGGGACGTGGGAGGATATGCGTTGGCTGGTTCAGAATTACGGTTCACCGCGCATCCGCGCCTATTTGCGTCAATGGGGCGAGCGGCAGTTATCGCCGGTGACGTTTAACTACTGGCGCAAATTTTCCAAAATCAAACGCTGGCGGCGTTCTCCGTTTTCAATTCCCAAAGGGGTGTTGTGGACTCGATGATTCAGTTCTTGATTTTTTTCCGCGTTCGTCCGCGTTTGTCCGCGTCCCATTTATAGGAGTTTGCAATGAACATCGAACAAGCGAATATCGAAGCCATCACGCGCATGATCGAAGCGCGCCCCATGTTGGTAGGACTGTCGAAAGCCAAAGACGTGATTCCCGGTATGAAAGACAATTTGTTGTTGCACGCCGGTCCACCGATTACGTGGGAACGCGCGTCGGGACCGTTGCGCGGCGCGATTATCGGCGCGCTGATTTTCGAAGGCAAAGCGAAGGATGAAACGCAAGCGCGCGCGCTGATCGAGCGCGGCGAAATTCAACTCGATTCATGCCATCATCACGGCGCGGTCGGTCCCATGGCGGGCGTCATATCGCCGAATATGTCAGTATACATTATTGAAAACAAAACGCACGGCAATAAGGCATTCTCGAATTTGAACGAAGGGTACGGAAAAGTTTTGCGTTACGGCGCGTACGCGCCCGAAGTGCTCGCGAAATTGCGCTGGATGGAAGAGGTGATGACGCCGCTGCTGCGCGATGCCATCGAAGCGAGCGGCGGCATTGACATCAAGGCGTTGCTCGCGGAAGCGCTGCAGATGGGCGACGAAGGGCATAATCGCAACAAAGCCGGCTCGATCTTATTCTTGCGCGCGCTCGCGCCGCATCTCGCGCGCGCCGCGAAAAAAAACGACGACCTCGCGCAAGTTTTGCAATTCATCGGCGATAACGCGCTGTCGGTGCTGAATCCGGTGATGGCGGCGTGCAAAGCGATGGCGGACGCCGCGCACGGCATCGAAGGCAGTACGATCGTGACCGCGATGGCGCGCAACGGCACCGATTTGGGCATTCGCGTCAGCGGTCTCGGCGCGCAATGGTTCACCGCGGCAGCCGGCATTCCAGTCGGTTTGTATTTTTCCGGTTTCAAAGCCGAGGACGCGAATCGCGACATCGGCGACAGCACGATCACGGAAACCGCCGGCATCGGCGGCTTTGCGATGGCAGCCGCGCCGGCAATCGTTACGTTCGTCAGCGGCACGCCGAAAGACGCCATCGCCGCGACGCTGGAGATGTACGAAATCACTTTTGCCGAGCATAAATATTTCACGATTCCCTATTTGGAATTTCGCGGTACGCCGACCGGCATTGATATTCGGAAAGTGATCGAGAAGAATATCGCGCCCCGCATCAATACCGGCATCGCGCACAAGGACGCCGGCGTGGGGCAGATTGGCGCGGGGCTGCTGCGCGCGCCGATGAAATGCTTTGGGGACGCGCTCGTCGCGTTTGCGGAGGGAATGAGAGATTGAGAGAGCGAGAGATTAAGAGAGTGAGAGATTGGAGGTTGGTATGGCAACAGCACTTGAAGATTTGCGCGCATTGCAAACGGCGGAGGTGATTGCGGATTCGATTTGGGCGAGGATAATCGAGTGGGATGATTTTGCCAAAGATACCGTAGGAAAACAATTGGCGCGGGCAGCGGATTCCATCGGAGCGAACATCGCGGAATCGTTTGGGCGATTCCATTATGGACAGAAAATCGAATTCTTGTATTATTCGCGTGGCAGTTTGTTCGAAACCAAATACTGGCTCAATCGCGTTCTGCAAAGAAAATTGATGCCAAGCGAGGAGGTTCAGAAATACAGCCAAGAGTTGAATGGACTCGCGACTGGGCTAAATGTGTTCGTGAAAAATTTGAAATTACAGCGACAAGAAACAACAACAACCGCGCGGACTGCTCGCGAAGAAATAGCAGAGTATTTGACCGACCCGGTTTTACAAATTTCCGACCGTTTGTTTTCGGACGAAGAACTGAAATGGATTGAATCTCTCCCAAACAATCAATCTCTCGATCTCTAAATCCCTCAATCTCTACTTGAAAGGAGACCCATGAAAATCTACGATCTCTCTCAACCCCTCAACCAGGACTGTTCGTTCTGGCCCTTTTATCCGCCGTTCGAAGTCAAATACATCAAACGCAAATCCGAGCAGGGCGTCAACGCGCAATATATCATGACCTCGAACCATATGGGCACGCATCTCGACGCGCCGCGGCATTTCGTCACCAAAGGCAAAACGATTGACCAATTGCCGATCGAGTGGCTGTGGGGTCCCGGCGTGATTGTGGATTTGAGCGATATGCTCGACGATCTCGACCTCTTTCGCCCGGAAGATATCGAGAAACGCGTTGAGGTGCGCGAGGGCGACATTTTGTTGATTTACACCGGCTGGAGCAAGTATTCGTTTCTCGAGCCCGATGGGGACGAAGAGCGTTACATTCAACGCCATCCCGGTCCGCATTTTTCGATTTGCGATTGGCTGCTCAAGAAAAAGATTCATCTATGGGGCGTGGATATGATTTCCACCGACCATCCGATGAATTTGCCGATCGGTCGTTTTCTGGGCAAAGGCGGCTTGGAGCATTGGCAAAAAGTGCGACGCAAATGCGAGGAGAAATTCGGCGCGAACAAAATGGACGAACTGTTTCCGGAATCCGCGTATCAACTGACGCACAACGCGCTCTTTCCGCACGATTGCGTGCACGTCGAAAATCTCGGCGGTGATATCGGGCTGAAAGAATTGCACAACAAGCGGCTGACGCTCGGCGTGTTTCCGTGGAAGTTCAAGGGCGGCGAAGCCGCGTTCGCCCGCGCGGTCGCGTGGCTATGATGTAAAACCGCAGAGGGCGCAGAGACGCAGAGGAAGAACAAGATGGGAATTGGTTTTCTCTGCGTTCCCTGTGTCTCTGCGGTCGGATTAAATGAACGCACTTTCCATCGCCCCTGCCGCGCGCGCGTGGCTTGCTCAAACGAGCCGCGCGCGCGTTTTGCATTCCTTCCCGCGCATCGTTTATCTCGCCAACGAACGCGACGAAATTCTCGCGCTCGCGACGCGCGCGCTTGGCAATCTGCCGTTCGGCATCGTCGTGGATGCGGAGGGCGAGGCATTTCGCGAGGTGCGCGCAGAGGCACGTGTGGTCGTCGCCGGCGCGCGGATCGAACTCGACGCGCTCACGATTGACGCGGCAGGCGCGGCAGAATGGCAGCCGATGCCAGAGTGGCGCGCCTTGTGCGATAAAAGCGTTGATGCCGCGCAACTCGCCGCGCTGGCGATGGAATTTGCGCCGCGCGGTAGCTTGTTGGAAATAATTTTACCGCAGAGGCGCAGAGAAAAAAAATACGACCCTTCGGCAGAGTTTACCCTGAGCGAAGCCGAAGGGCTCAGGGCAGGATTACGAATTACTAATTACGAGTTTGCCTTTCTTGCCCGCGCCCGCGCACCAGCCCTGCAACTCATTCAAGCCGCCCGCGCGCGCGAAATCGAAAAAGCCGTTGCCGCCGCGCGCGAACTCGCCGGTTTGGGCAACGGGCTGACGCCGGCGGGGGACGATTTTATCGTCGGCGCGCTCCTGGGCGCGTGGATGCGCGATGCGGATGCTGAAGAATTTTGCGCGCGCATTGCGGATGCTGCCGCGCCGCGCACGACGAAACTTTCCGCCGCGTTTTTGCGCGCGGCATCGTGCGGACAATGCACAGAGCGTTGGCATAATTTTTTCGCGGCGTTGCGCGCGGATGATGCCGGCACGACGCGCGTCGCGCTCGGCGCGTTGATGCAAACGGGGCACACGTCCGGCGCGGATGCATTCGCGGGGTGGGTGTTGACGCAGACACATCCTTCTGCTATATTTTCCACAGCGTAATCGGAGTGAAATCGAGATTCACTGCTAACTTCCAACCTCCAATCTCTAACTTCTAATTTCCAATCTCCAATTTCCATTCACTCGAAACGAGGAACTCATGCCTCTAAAGTTAAACGGCTCGCTTACCGTCACCGCCGCGCGCGATCAAGTGTGGAATCTGCTTTTCGATGTCGAATCGATGAAGCAACTCGCGAGCAAAATTCCCGGCGTCAAGATCGAACGGCTGGTTCAATTGTCGGACGATAAATACGAAGGCACCGCGACGGTTGGCTTTGCGATGGTCAAAGGCAAATATGATGGCACGCTCACGCTGACTGAAAAGCGCGCGCCGGAATTCGTGAAGGTTCATGCCGAAGGCAAAAGCGGCGCGAATTGGACGAGCGGCGATGTGGCGCTGACGCTCGCGCAGGAAGCCGACAAAACAACTTTGACGTACGAAGGCGTCGGCAATGTCGGCGGGACGCTCGCGAGTTTGGGACAGCGCTTGATTGATACGGTTGGCAAGCAAGTCGTCGCGCAGGGCAGCAAAGCGTTGGCGGAGGAGTTGGAAGCGCGAAGCCAAGCCAAAAGCTAAAAGCGCAAAGCCAAAAAGCCCGCGACAATTCGCCTTTTTGAAAATTAGTTTCTTGTGTTTCGATGACGATTTTGGCGTCCGCGCCCTTTCCGGTGCCCGCGGTGGCTGGAGGTTGCGGACTTTTTTTGACTGCGGTGTATTTCATCGCGTGGCGTACCGTGAGATTTGCCGCGCGAATTGTCTAGCGACGATGGGAGGGGAAATGAAAGAATTCTTTTTCAGTGTGTTTGCTGGCGTGCTCATCGGCTGTAACGCGGCAACTCCAAGTCTCGCGCCGGCACCATCCACAATTCCTACTGCAACGCGCGCGCCCAATGCGCCGCCGACGCGTCTGCTCGCGGTGGAACCGACGATCGGACCCAAGCCGACCGCGTCTGCCGCGAAATTTACGGAATACGCGATTCCAACCACAAACGCAACTGCGCACAGCATCGCGATTGATGCGAATGGAATCATTTGGTTCACCGAACTGGGCGCGCATAAACTCGCGCGCTTTGATCCGGCGACGGAGAAATTCGAGGAATATCCGATTCCAACGCCCGGCGGCGGTCCACATGGAATTGGTGTCGCGCCGGACGGCGCGGTGTGGATCACCGAAATCAACGCGAGCAAATTGGCGCGGTTCGATGCGGCGACGAAATCGTTCAAAGAGTACGATACCGGCAGCGGCGCGGGACCGCACACCATCGCGTTTGATGCGAATCTGTTGTGGTTCACCGAACAGCGCGCGGGAAAAGTTGGGCGGCTCGATATGACGAGCGGCGAGATTAAAGAATTTACGCCGCCGACATCGAACAATGGCGCGTATGGGATTACGATCGGGAAAGACCGGTCTGCGTGGTTTGC
The DNA here is from genome assembly GCA_016199405.1 of Chloroflexota bacterium. Taxonomy (GTDB): domain Bacteria; phylum Chloroflexota; class Anaerolineae; order UBA4142; family UBA4142; genus JACQGS01. The sequence goes on from JACQGS010000271.1 coordinate 5,945, forward strand.
CGCGTTGGGCGGCAGTTTTGTGGGGCGCGTCGATCCCAAAACGTACGCGATCACCGAAATTCGTCCGCCGACCGCGCGGCAGGGCGCGCGGCGCATCATCGCATCCGCCGCTGGAATTTTGTGGGTCACGCATTACAACACCGCGCAATTGGGGCGGCTCGATCCGGCGACGAACCAATATCGCGAATTTGCAACGCCGACCGCGTCGTCGGGACCGTATGCGATCGCGCTCGATTCGCGCGGGCGTGTGTGGATCAGCGAGTTCAACGCGAACAAACTTGCGCGGTTTGATCCGGCAACGGAAAAATTCGAGGAATTCGATTTGCCGTCATCGGGAACGGGATGTCGCACGCTGGTCGTGGACAAGAACGATGCGGTCTGGTGTCCGGGATCGGGCGTGAACAAAATCGTGCGGCTGATTCCATAACGGGGCGCAAAAAAATCCGCGAGCCACGCGAATCTCCGGCAAGAAAGAAACCCGTTTTCTGCGAGAAAACGGGTTTCTGGCAAGGTGTTTTATCTCACTTGCCCCTTCGATCCACCAATTCATTCAACACGATCAACACCGGCTCAAGCGACTGGGGTATCGCGGTATCGGCCGTTCGCACGCGCTTGCCTTTGTAGGCGATTTCGTACGAGAGCGCGTCCGGCACCAATTGCGCCGGGCGCGAATCTTCTTTGAGCGCTGACCAATCCGATTTTTCCAGCGCGGCGTAAAGCCGGCTTTGCTCGTCGCGCGTGAGCGTGAATTCAAACTTGCCGGTTCGCCGCGTGATCGTCGCTTTGCCGCTTGCCGCGATGGACAAATTGTCGTCGAAACCGGCGATGCCGCCCGTGCGGCGATACTCGACCGACTCATTTGCCCCGCCGCCACAGCCAAGCAACGCGACTGCCAACGCGAGCAAAATTACCGGAAGCAAAATCCTCCACCCCATTCGGAAACTCCTCACGCAATACTGCATACTGTTCACTTCCACCCGTCCCCGCTCTTTGCATCTGCATCCACCATCCGCGCGATCTCCTGCCCCAAGCGCACCGAATAATTGGTGCCGCGATCTTCCGGATATATCTGCGTCGTATTCGCTAAATACAAATGGCGAATCGGCGTGCGATGCTCCGGAATCATCTTGGAATAATTCAACGGCATCACCGGTTGCGCGGCGGCTTCTTTGAAATGCCACAGCTCTTCGATCCAATCCGGCGAAAATGCCGGATTGATTTTTTGCAGACTCGGTAGATACGCTTTGAACAATTCCTCGCGCGACATTTGAAAGTACGGGCTGGACGCGTCGAGATAGTTCGAGACGTACATCACGCGCTTGCCGTTGTACACATCCGGCGAAAGAAAATTCGTCTGCTCGATCGTCGCGACGAACGGGATCGTGCGGTCGGCGATGTTGAGCCAATAGATCGGCGACATCGAATGGTTCAGTTTCAAGATGAGCAACACCGCGCCCATATATTTGACCGTGTTCATTTTTTGCACGTACGCCGCCGGAAATTCCGCGAGGCGTTGCGTCGCGAACGACGGCGCGGTCGAAATCACGCGATCAAAGCGCGCGTACGCGTGTCCTTCGGCTACTGCGCGCTGTGCCGCGACCGATTTCTCATCGTCCGCGAATTGCAAGCCGACCGCCACGCCGTTTTCGACGACGACGCGCTGCACCGTCGCGCCGGTGTAAATTTTGCCGCCTTGCTTTTTGATCGCGGCTGCCAGCGCGTCGATGAGCACTTGAAACGAGCCGCGCGGATAGCCGAGTACTTCTTTGTTCAACCCCTTGCGCGAGGTCAGCCGCAGGCGGGCTTTGTACCACAAAAAAACGAGCGGCACGTTTTCCGCTTCGGCGCCGAATTTTCCATAGAACAGCGGCTTCCACGCTTTTTCCCACGCCTCCGCGCCGGCGAATTTTCTGAGCCAATCCGCCGCGGTGATTTTTTCGTAATCGTAAAATTTGTTGCGGTCGGTTTGCAAATACGTGAGATAGAATGTCGAGAGTCCCAGCCGCAATCTGCCGACAAGCGAGAGCGGCGAGAAGTGCAAGATGTCCATCGGCGTGACCCAATTCCAAATTTTGCCGCCGTTCAAAAATCCAACTTTGGATGGAATCCACATCACGCGGTCGCCGAGCCCGAGTTCGCTCATCAAATCCGTGATGTACGTATCGCTGGTGAACCAATGATGATAGCCGCGTTCGAGCCGCGTGCCTTCAATTGGAAATGTGCCAGCAAGCCCGCCGAGTTCCGGCGCGCGCTCGAACAAAAATGTTTGATAACCTTTTTTCCCTAATTCATACGCGGCGGTCAGTCCCGCGAACCCGCCGCCGATGATGGCGATTTTTTGAATCATGCGTTCCCTTGTTTTCGGTTTGGAAGTTAGAGGTTAGAAGCTGGAAGTTGGAGACGCGCTAGAGTTTCTTCCAATTCTTGATGAGTGTGTAGAGTTGCTTCGCAACTACAGTGTATTCTTCTGTCATTGATTTAACCAGTTCTTGTGAAGCATAATTCAGTAATACGGTTTGTTCTAGATGCTCGACCATTTCATTTGCCGAGCCCATTGAGATGCGCCAGAAAGATTTGGCTTTGATTGGCGTGTCTTTATGACTGTATCCTTCAACGATATTATCAATTACGGATTTTGCCGCGCGGCGCATTTGGTCGCGCAAATCGAAGCGTTCGTCTTGGGGAAGTTTCTCAGCCAATTGATAGACAGGCAACAATAGTTGTCGTGAGCGTTTGTATACATCAAGGTCCCGGTAACTCTTGATCGCCATTGAGAATCACCTCCAACCTCTAACATCCAACCTCCAACTTCTTATACGCTCCGCTCCGATATTCCTCCGCTTTCTTCACGTACTCTAACCACCCTCGCTCGATCCGCGCAATATCCTCATCGTTCAACTCTCGCGCGACCCGCGCCGGCACGCCCATCACCATCGAACGCGGCGGAATCGTTTTGCCTTCCGGCACGACCGTCCCCGCCGCGAGAATGCAATGATCGCCGACGCGCGCATGATTCAAAATCATCGCGCCGATGCCGATCAGCACATCGCTGCCGATCGTCGCGCCGTGCACGACCGCGCTGTGCCCGATAATCACATGCTCGCCGATAGTCGTCGGCGCGTCTTCGTCCGCGTGAATGACGACGTTGTCCTGCACGCTCGTCCCCGCGCCAATGCGAATGACGCCGGGATCGCCGCGCACCACCGCGCCAAACCAGACCGACGCGTTTTCACTCAGCGTCACATCGCCAATCACGGTCGCGTTGTCCGCGATGAAAACCGAGGGATGAATGTTCATTCTCTTCTCAATGTCATTGCGAGCGGAGCGAAGCAATCCCCAATTTCCAATTGCCGCGTGGGGATTGCTTCGGGCGCTTACGCGCCTCGCAATGACGTTGTGTATTTACATGTGGATCGCTTCGCCGTACGTCGCGAGCGCGGCTTCGCCGATCACTTCGGTCAGCGAGGGATGCGCGTGGACCGCATGCGCCAGTTCGAGCGGCGTCATCTCCATGGATTTCGCCAGCGCGAATTCGCCGGTCAAGTCCGTCACTTCGGGTCCGATCATATGCACGCCCAAAATCTCGCCGTACTTTTTGTCCGAAATGATTTTGATAAAGCCCTCGTAGTTGTTGATGCCGAGCGCTTTGCCGTTCACGCGAAACGGAAACTTGCCAATCGCAATTTCGCCGCCGAGTTCGCGCGCTTGCGCTTCGGTCAATCCGAGCGACGCGACTTGCGGATCGGAGTACGTGCAGCGCGGAATCGCGTTGTAATCGAGCGGGCGCGCGATTTTGTTTGCGAGATGCTCGACCGCGGTGATGCCTTGCGCCGACGCGACGTGCGCGAGCGCCAGCTTCATCGTCACGTCGCCGATGGCGTAAATGCCCGGCACATTCGTCTGCATAAACTCATTCACCGCGATCGCGCCGCGTTCTAGCGCGATGCCGAGCGCTTCGAGTCCCAAGTTTTCGCTGTTCGGCTGAATGCCGACCGCGACCAAGACTTTATCCGCCGCGACGATTTCCGATCCTTGCGGCGTCGTAACGTGCAGTTTGATTTCGCTCCGCGTGCCGCTCTTTTCCGCCTTCTCGACTTTTGCGTTCGTCTTGAATTGGATGCCCTTGCGTTGCATCTGCTTTTCAAATTCAACGCTCACTTCTTCGTCCTCTTTCGGCAAGAGATGCGGCAGCGCTTCGAGGATCGTCACGTCCGCGCCGTACGGATGATAGATCGTCGCGAATTCCACGCCGATCGCGCTCGCGCCGACGATGACGAGCGGATTCGGTACGTCTTTGAGTTCCAACGCCTCGCGCGACGAAATCACATTCTTGCCGTCGAGGTCGAGACCGGGAATCGAACGCGGGCGCGCGCCGGTCGCGATGATAATATTTTTCGCGGTGAGCGTCTGACCGGATTGCTTGACTTGCACTTGATCGCGCGCGGTCAGCACCGCGTCGCCCTTGAAGATTTCGATTTTGTTTTTCTTCATCAAGAACTCGACGCCCTTGACGAGGCGATTCGACACGACGCGACTGCGATCAATTGCCGAGCCGTAATCGGCGGAAAACTTTTCGACCGTCACGCCGAAATCTTTCGCGTGATTGAACGTGTCGACGACTTCGGCGTTCTTGATCAGCGTTTTGGTGGGAATACAGCCCCAGTTTAAACAGATGCCGCCGAGATTATCGCGTTCGACCAGCGCGCTTTTCATACCGAGTTGCGCGGCGCGGATCGCGGCAACGTAGCCGCCGGGTCCGCCGCCGATGATAATGAGATCGAATTGTGTGTCTGGCATTTTCACCCGCCGTCATCAAATTGCAATTGCAGGGGCGACCCGCTGCGGTTGCCCACGTTTGGTCGCCCCGAATTTTCGCGCGTCATTGTAATCCCGCGTCGCCTATAGGTCAAATGTAAAATCAAAAATTGAAAATGAATTACAATTCCCATGCGTCGCGTCCACCAAAAACCACGCGCCCGCATCTGCATCGAGCAGACCGAGCGCGCACACTTTTTTGCGTTGCGCGGCAGCGTGCCACGCGGCTTGGCAATTCGCGCATCTGCACCCGGCTTGCGGAACGCCGGCATCTTGCGCGTTGCCCAATAGAACTGCTTGGATCATTCTTTTAACGCGCCCACCTCGCGCAAATATCTTTCCATCCGCGCCACAAAGCGTTCGCAATTGGAAAGAATTTGTTGCGCCTGCTCTTGGGTGTAATTCTTGAATTTGTAATCGGCAAGCTCGCGCTCGTTCTTGGCGCGCAAGAAGATGTCCTTGAATTCTTCTTCAATTCGTTTATCTCTAATGAAATATTCGCTGAAGGCAGACTCAACGCCCGAATGTTTGGCGCGCACGAGATCCAATGTGAGCAGAACCGCGCTCGTGAAAGTGAAAACGGCATAATATGCTCTGGAAACTGCGCCTGGAAATTTCTTTAGATCAAAAAGCGATTGAGCTTCACCTAGATAGTCCAGCGCGCGATCGCGCCGTATCTTGATTTGAATTCTTGCATTCTCATCCATCTTGAAGCCTCGAGTGGGCGGGCGATAAACCAGCGGCTTGCCGCGCGCAAGTCGGCGCGGTTTTTTCCCAATGAGATCAATGCCTTCGCTATAAATACTCCGATAAAAGGGCTCGGCTTTGCGTTTTAGGACGAATTCTTTTTGGGGAATCACATGCGAGGTGAGCACGAGGTTGTGTTCAAACCCAATGGGGTTCGGAAACTCGGTCAGCGTTTTTTCGAGTTTCGTTCCGCCATTCTTGGTGACGATCAACAAATCAAAGTCCGATTCCCAGGACGCGTCGCCGCGCGCCCGCGAGCCGAACAGAATCACTTGCGCGATCTGCTTCTTGAACTGATGGCGCAAGCGCCCGACGAGTTCGTCGAGCGCTTGCTGTTCATTCGGCGTGAGATTTTCCAGCGCCTTCATTTTTTCTTCAGCCCGTACTCGTACACCAGCCACGCGACGACCGCGCCGACCGCGGGACCGACGAAATAAACGACGAGATCGTTGAGATGCCCCGATGCGAGCGCGGTGCCGAAATAGCGCGCCGGATTCATCGCCGCGCCGGTGAGCGGACCGCCGGCGAGAATGTCCATCGTCAGCACCAAGCCAATCGCGACGCCGTGAAATCCTTTCGTCGCGCGCTCGTCCACTGCTGTGCCGAAAATCGTGAGGACGAGAAAGAAGGTGAGGATCGCTTCGAGCAGAATGCCGATCAGCGGATTCACATTCGCCGCGAGCGCCGGCGTGCCGAGAAAGCCGGTTTTCGCGGAGGTGTCGGTGAAAATTACGAGCAAGGCGAAGCCCGCGACAACCGCGCCGATAAATTGCGCGACCCAATACACGACCGCGTTATTCCATTTTAGTTGCTTGCCCAGCGCGAGTCCGAGCGTGACTGCCGGATTCACGTGCGTGCCGCTGATCGCGCCGAGCGCGTAGATCATGATCATCAGCGTCAAGCCGTGCGCGAGCGCGACGCCGGTCAAATCGGCTTTGCCGTTCGCAATCGCCGCGCCGCCGATAAACGTCAGCGCAAACGTGCCGATAAATTCCGCAAGCGCGGATTGAAACGTGCGACTGTTCATTGTCGTTCCTCCTCGTTGAGAGATAGATTCAGAGATCGAGAGATTCGGAGATTAAAATCTCTCAATCTCTGAATCTCTACTTTCACTCCGGTCTCTTGAAATAATATCCCACGCCGTGTTCGGTCAAAACATATTTCGGATGCGCGGGGTCTTCTTCGATCTTGTTGCGGAGATAACTGATATACACGCGCAAGTATTCCGTTTCGCCTCCATATTCCGGTCCCCACACCTTGCGCAACAAGTCCGAATGCAGCATTACGCGCCCGGCGTTGCGCACGAGTTGCGAGATCAATTTATATTCGGTCGGACCGAGTTTCACATCCTTGCCGCGCACCGTCACGCGCCGCGCTTGAAAATCCATCGTGAATTCGTCGCAGGCAAACGGCGGACGCGCCATCACATCTTCGCTCTGCGACGCGCGGCGCAGAACCGCCTCGACGCGCGCGAGCAGTTCGTGCACGCTGAACGGCTTGCGCACGTAATCGTCCGCGCCGA
>JACQGS010000268.1 GCA_016199405.1 Chloroflexota bacterium
ACGACCGCGCCAACCCCGGCGCCGATCAGAAACTGGCGGCGGGTCAGTTGCCCTTCCGCCGTTTCTTGTTCTTGTTCTGGAGTCTTTTCGTCAGCCATCTGATTTCCTCCGGTTGTATAACCCCAACGTCAGATACTCGACTTATGGTCGTTGGGGTCTAACTCTACTGAAATTCCTTTCAGCCGAAAAAAACATCGCTCCACCGCCATTGGTAGAGTCACGCTTCATTGACATTCGTTTTTTTCTCTTTGCCCTCCTCCTCTAGGGATCTCCCCTCGCGCTGAGAACCCTATACAGTCGAAGAATCCTTCTCGGTCGTTTTTTCAATAGACCTTACGGGCTCTGTCAAATCTGAACTTGCCCGCTTGAACTCCCCGATAGTCTTGCCAAAACTCTTGGCGAGTTCAGGCAAGCGCTGGGGACCAAAAATCAGCAAAGCAACCACGAAAATCAAAATCAAATGAGTCGGCTGAAGACCAAACACTGAGACGACCTCCTTCACCACACGCAAGAGTGGACTCACCCGTTCAGGTAATCCCACTATGCATAATACGTCGACTATAGCAGTTTTGTTTCCTCAAAGTAAGGACAAAAGGGACACTTGTTTGACCCTAAAGAGACAAAAGCAAGCGGTTCAAAGGCGTCTTTCGACATCCTTTGAACCGTGGGTTTTGCTAGTTTGTTGGAGAGCCCTCGTAGCACAGCGTCCTTCGGCTTCGCCACGACAGGCTCGTGCGCGTACGTCCCCGAGGGGCTAGCGGACTGTCGGAGAGGCAGTCTAGCCCCTCGGGGGCGACGCCGACAAGCGGCTATGCTACAAGGCTCTCCGACAACCTACCAGGAATCAGTTTGCGCGGTGAGATCATCAGTTCAGACCAGCCCTCTCTTGATCGCTTCCGCGACTGCTTGGGCGCGATTCCGCGCGCCTAATTTTGACATGATCTGTTCGATCTCGCGCTTGACGGTTCGCTCGCTCCAATGCGACGTTTTGGCAATCTCCTCGTTCGTTGCCCCTTGTGCGATCATGGCGAGTACCTTGAGGTCTTCGGGCGTCAAGCCAGTTTTTTGATTGTCGTGCGCTTGCGTGAGCGCCTTGAACTGCTTGAGAACCGGGTCCATCAGTGAGGGCGCGACCAGATGTTTGCCGTGATGAACTTGCCGAATGGCTTCGACCACCGTTTCATCCGAGGTATTCTTCAAGAGATAGGCATAGACACCGGCTTGCATCGCGCTGAGGACATATTCCTCATTATCAAACGCGGTCAAGGCGATTATCTTTGCTGTAGGCGCAACCCGGCGCAAGCGATGCGCCACTTCGACGCCGTTCAGCTCCGGCATCTGAATATCCAGCAGAATCACGTCGGGGGACAAAGCCGGCGCGGTTTGCAACGCGGAGGCGCCGTCGCCGGCTTCCCCCACCACTTGAATATCCGGATAAGACGTCAGCAAACTTTTCAAACCGCGCCGCACCATCGGATGGTCGTCAACAATCATAACTCGAATCGCGTCCGTCATGGGACGTCTCCGATCTCGCCAACCTCTGCGCGTCCGTATGCCGGCAAGCGAATACAGATTCGCGTTCCGAGTTTGGGGGTGGAAAGCACCTGCATCTCTCCGCCCAAGCTTTCGACGCGCTCATGCATTCCCAACAGCCCGAGATGCGTGCTGTGGTGATGGCCCACCCATTGCTGATAATCAAAGCCGATTCCATCATCCTGCACCATCGCCATAAAAACATCCGAACCGAAATCGAGCTGAACCGAGGCAGTGCGCGCTTGCGCATGCGTGGCGATATTGTGCAATGCTTCTTCAATCATCCGGAAAACGGCGATCTCGGTCGCGGGCAACATGCGATAGCCAATCCCGTTGATGAGCAAGTCGCACACGATCGCGGTAGAAGATTGAAAGCGGCTGGTGTATTTTTGCAGCGCCGCCACCAATCCGGCGGCGTCCAGCACCGGCGAATGCAAATCATAAATAACGCGGCGAATTTCTCCTTCGGCTTCTTCCAAGACCTCCCGCGCGGCAGTCAGTTTCGCTTGCGCCGCCGGCGGCATTTTTTTCCCTGCCACCACTTTGGCGGCTTGCATCTCAAAGCGCGCCGAGGTGATCAACTGCACCACGCCGTCATGCATATCCCGCGCGATGCGGGCGCGCTCTTCTTCCTCAATATGAATCGTTTTCGCCAGCAGCGATTTCAACTGCTCGGCTTTTTCGGCAATTTCTTTTTTCGCCGCGGAAAGTTCGTAGGTGCGTTGGGCGATGTTGAATTCGAGACTCGCGTTGAAATCTTTGACTTGGGTGTGTAATTCGACGTTCTTGATCGCGACCGATGCCATATCGGTAAACATACTCAAGAGCCACAAATCATCTTGATCAAACGGGCGCGCCTTCCGATCATTCAGAACGGTGATTCCGCCGATGACTCGGTCTTGCCATTTGATCGGCACGCCAATCACATGATTGTGCATCGGAACGGCAAAGCGCAGATTTTTGCCGGACCAATTCTCGTAATCGTTGACAAACAGCGGCTTGCCGGTCTGGATGACCGTGCCAATGACGCCTTCGCCCGGCTTGACCGGAACACCAATGAGTTCTTTCGACGTATGATACGCGGCGATTTTGGCGATCACGCCGAGCGCTTCGTCATAGAGAAAGAGTGAACTTGCCTGCGCGCCCAAAAGCGAAACCGCGCGGCGCAAAAGCGCTTCGAGCAAATCGGTCCGTTCCAATTGCGCGATCATATCGAGCGAGGTTTCATGCAGCGCGATCATCGCCTCATAACGGCGCCGGGTCTCTTGAAACAAGCGCGCGTTTTCAATCGCAATGCCGATCTGGTTTCCGAGAATCTGCAAAACGGTGACGTCTTCGTCGTCAAAGGCATTCAGATAATCGCTTTGCACGTCCAACACGCCGACGATCTGGCTGCCTAATTGCAACGGAACCGCCAACTCCGATTTGGATTCAAGCAACTGATTGCCCGCGCAAAAGCGCGGTTCTTGCGCAACGTCGTTGGCGAGCAGTGGTTGTCCCGTCGCCGCGACCCAGCCGGTAATCCCCTCCGCCCCAATTTTCAATCTCAGGCCTTGCGCCTTGATCAAATCCGACCGCGGACCGGCGGCTTCTTTCAGCACGATTTCGTTCGCCTCCGAATCGACGAGCAGGATGTTGACATGATGATAGCCAAACTTGTCGCGAATCAATGCGACAACTTGCGCCAACAAAGAATCGAGGTTGAGCAGCGCCGAGGCATGTTGTCCCACCAAACTCGCCGTCTGTAAATGCAACGCGCGCCGACGCGCCTGCGCGTTTCGAATCGCCAATTCATTTTGCGCCTCCGCTTCCGTCTGCGCCGCGCGCGCCGCCCAACTCAAGGTGAGCCAGACGAGCGCGGGTCCGGCTAAACCAATCACCACAACCGTCCGCTGCAACGGCGCTTCAGAGATGGCATGTGCTCCGATAACCACTTGCTCAAGAAGAATATAGGCAATGCCGACAAACGAAACGGCGATCGGCATTGCCCATCGCAAGTAGGAAACCAGACCGACCAAGGGAGTATTTTTCTTGCTCTGCATCTTTATTCCTATTCTCGCCAACTCGCGGCGAGGGTCCGGAAAATCTGAACTTGACTGATTATACATCTATTCTGAATCGGGGCAAGAGGCACGCGCAGGTCGGCGCGGAATGAGCACCTCGCATTGACACGCCTCTCAAAGAGAATATAATTCGGAGCATGGAGGAGAAAATGTCAGAAGAGAAAAAGCGGAAAGTCGGGCTGGATGATTTCGTTCCCTCTGCAGCGTTAGAACACGCACGCGCGGCGCGCGCGGAAATGCGCGCGAGTTTTGAAGCGTTCTTGCCGCCGGGATTTGTCGAGCATCGCCGCGCGGCGCGCCGCGAAATGCTGTTGGCGGTGCGCAGTCTGATTGACGCTGCGCTCACCGAGACCGCGCCCTCGAAAAAATAATCTAAGCGGTTGTCTTAAAACGGGTGGTAGCCCAGCCGGGCTGGGCGTCAGGGGCGGGCATCCTTCGGCTTCGCTCAGAACGTGCTGCCTTTCCACCCTTTTCAGACACAGTCCATCACAGATTTGAAGGGGCCGGCGTTCTCTAACGCCGCTTTTCAGGCGAAAACGCGCGAGAGCGCTACCCCCTTGATGAAATTGTGATGTACTGAGACGAGGGAGTCTATGGTTCAAAGTAAAGAACCCAACGAAC
>JACQGS010000278.1 GCA_016199405.1 Chloroflexota bacterium
GGCACGGTCACTTCGACGGCGTTGCCCGCCGCGTCTTTCGCCGCGACTTTTTCCGTCTGATATGCCCAGGTGGTGGTGGCGTACGCGCGCGTGTCCTTGTTGTAGCCGGAGAAAAGCCCATCGAGGTCGGCGGGACCTTTGTAGTCGGCATTGATGAGTGAGAGCGCGTTGGTGTACGCCTTGACGTACTCTTCGTTGTGCAGTTTGTTTTGAATCGTGTAATTGATCAGCCCACCGAGGAAAGCGATATCGGTGCCCGAGCGCAAGGGCGCGTAAACGTCCGCTTTTGCCGCGCTGCGATTAAAGCGCGGGTCAACGACGATCAGTTTCGCGTTGCGCTCTTCCATCGCCTTGTTGATCCAGAGGAACGAGGCGGGATGATTTTCGGCGGGATTGCCGCCGATGATAAGGATCGCGTCGCTGTTTTTCAGATCAATCCAGTGATTGGTCATCGCGCCGCGTCCGAATGTGGGGCCCAGACCGGCCACCGTGCTGGAGTGTCAGATCCGGGCTTGGTGCTCGACGTAGACCATGCCGAGCGCGCGCGCGAATTTTACCGCGAGGTAACAGTCCTCGTTGTTATTCGCCGCCCCACCGACCCAGGCGATGCCGGGCGTGCGATTGACGGTGACTTCACCTTCCTTTTCTTGAAAGGTCGCGTCGCGCGTTGTCTTGACGCGCTTGGCGATTTCGGTCGTCGCCCAGTCCCAATCTTTTTCTTCCCACTTGTCGCTGTTGGGCGCGCGGTACATCACCTTCTTCAGCCGCTTGGGATCGTTGCCGAACTCGGTGAGCGAAACCGATTTGGGATCGAGCGCGCCGCGATTGTGGATATTGTCCGGGTCGCCTTCGGTGTTGATGATACGACCCTGCGCATCGGTCGCAATCAACACACCACAGCCGACCGAACAGTACGGGCAGACGCTCGCCGCTTCGCCCACGCGTTTGTGGAGTGGAAAAGTTGCGGCGGTCGCCGCCGCGGCGGTACCCACGGGCAGAAGCAAGCTGCCGGCAGTGGCGCCGCCAAGTTTGAGGAAATCGCGTCGTGAAATATCCATTCCTTATCTCCTCTAGAGTCTGCGAGCCGCGATACAGTGCGCTCGCGAAAAACCAAATCACGACTGAATCGAGTATCGTGAAGATTCATCGCCCTTTAATTCAATTGCATCACCTCCGGTCAATCGTTCGGGCTTGCGTCACACTCGCGCCGTCGCGAAGGCAAATACTCGCCGATCACTCGGACTGTTTCTTCAGCGCCGCTTGAACCATCGCGCGAAGATTCAACTGTTGGCGACATTCAAAAATGTCAATCTATCTTTCCGCGTCCCACGAATAAAAGCCCACCTTGCAGTACTCTTGAAATCCCAGTTTACGATACAGGTCGAATCCCATCGGCGATGAATTCAGGATACCGACGCGATAACCCAACGCGCGCGCCTCGCGCAGTGGCGCCAGCGTCATCTCTGCTCCGATGCCTTTCCCGCGCGCGTCCGGCACGGTTGCCACTGCCCAGATGCCGGCGACACCTGCGGCGAGCAATAACGACGACACCGCTACCGGCTCGCCATCCAGCCAGCCGAGATAATGATACCAAGAACAATGTCGCGCCAAGTTCCAGTGAGCGTACGCTTGGAAATGCAAGTCGCACATCGAATCCGGGAAATGAAAAACCTCGTGGATGATGGCGATCCATTTCGCCAGCGACTCGGCGTTGTCCACCCGTTCGACGGTCAAACCGCGCGGAGCAGGCGTTTCGTGCAAAGACCGCAAATCTGCTGCCATGCCGGGAATATCGCATGCCCCGGTTAGTCCGTGCGCTTCCAGTAGGGTCGCCAGATTTGCGGGGTGCATCATCGGTCCCACCCACCAAATCATTGGCACGCCGCGCGCTTTGAAGTGGCTCAGTGTCTCTTCGATCTTCGCGGCAATATCACCGCCGGTAAATTGCGTGCGCGCGACTTGATTCGCCATCGCGAACGAGGCGTTGGTGATGAACCAATCCGATTCCGCGCTTGAATGCAGTTTGACGCGCGGGAGGCGACCCAAGTTCAACGAGAATGCGATGCGGTTTGACTCAATCGCCGCGATCAACGCGGTCGATGAAAGGTCTTTCAGAATCTGAGTTGCCCGGCATGATTGCATGTCTGTTCACAGCGGACTCGCGATAAGCATCGATCGAGAGAGCTGGTCTTTGCAACCGCACAATCAATTTCCTTGTCGCAACCGCAGTCCCATCCAAATATACCAGATGGGTCCCAAGATAATGCCGCCTGCGCCTGCCGCGATTGCAATCAGCAAGTCGGCGTTGAACAGATAACCGGCGACGACCAGCATGTAAGCGATGGCAACGCCAATTCCGACATAAGCGAGCAATTTGGGCAATGTGCCAGCGCGCAACGTCAGGACGCTGACGACCAAGACCCAAAAACCAACTGCCCCGAATCCAAGCCAGCCCTGCGGGTCGAGTGAGAGCGCGGATTGGTTCATCGCGATCGCAAGTTTCTCAAGACTATCGCCTTTATAGTAGGCGACCGCGCGATTGGGCAAAATCGCCAAGAGTCGGAAAAAGTTTATTGCCGTAACAGCGAATCCGACGAAGGCAAGATTCGTCGCCCAGCGCACCCAACCTTCACTCACAGAGCGAACGCGATCAGAAATTGCCGGCACGGCGCCCAAGGCAACCAATGCGCCGATGGCGAATGCCCAGTATTCAAGCAACAACATCGTCGGATTCTGCGCAAAGGACGTCAAGAACGGTCCGGTATTGCCGCCGGGTCTTTGCTCTACCGGCATCAGCATGTAAGCGACTCCAACCGCGACATAGGAAACGCCCGCGAGAATCGAGCAAGTGCCTCCGAGTTGATTGAGAGAGTTGTCTTTCAATGTTCCCCCTTTAACTGCGAAAAAAAATACGAGTTCACCCGCTAGAATCGCATTTCGATTCTGGGGCAAACTCGTTCCGTTCTATGGGCTGACTGAGCCGATTCCCGCTTCGTTCGAGGCATTCATGTCATCTTCGACACTATGCAACATCACCGCAAATGCCGCAATCCAGAAGCAGAATTGTTTGCGACTATTTGCTACAACCGCTACTATCGCTCATTTTGGCGATTCAAACAACACCCCATTGAGTAGTCTTGGCTTAATCACCAGCAACCGTGTCGCGCAAACGCGAGTTTTGACGCCTCCGGGTATTGCTCATCGAGTTTGGCACTACCCTTGATGTCGCTGAAAAGAGAACTGACCATCCGTGGTTGGTTTCGGGATGGTCAGTGGCATCTACATCCGAGTCATTGCTTACGGTTGCTCGCTCGCGCTTTCCTTTTCGCTGGGCACGTCCTTGGAGAGCGCCAACACCTCCTCTTTGACTTCGAGCAACGCGCGGCGGATCTCCTCCAACTCTTGCGCGTGCAACCGCTGATAGGACTCAATCTGCTGTTCGAGCCGCAGAACGCGAAAAGCCATTTCGGAAGGCGGAACGGATGACACGGGACCTCGCAATCTTCTCGCGCAGAGATCCGCGCGCGAGGATCGGGGATGGGAGAAGGCAATCCTTCAACCCATCCCGGCACATTACTTGTGTTTACTTACCGCGAACTCGCGACCTTCACCGTGGCACACGGCGCACGCTTCTGTTTTGTCATTCGAAGTGTTCAGCGCAAAGTGTGCTTTGGCTGACACGGTGGCATGACAGCCACTACAAACGACGGTGACCGGTTGAGTCACAGACACCACCGCGCCTTTTTGCGTCACGGTTTGCGGCAGGGTCTTCTTGAGAGGCAAAAGGTTGGCGCCCTGCGGGTGACACTTGGCGCAGTTAGCCAGATTCCCCGGATAAACGACCTCGGAGAAATCAACCGGGTTATTGCCGAATCCGTAGACGGTGAAAGGCGTACCCCTTTCTTCACCTTTGTGGATACTATGAATCAGGTAATCGAACTCGATAGACTCTGGAGTGCCCTTGTCGGCCGGGCGTCGCGCTTCGTCCGTATTGTTCGCATTGTGGCAAAAAACGCAAAACTCTGTATTCATGCGCGAGCCGCCGTGAATGGACAAGCCAGCGGGATTACCGATGTCTTTGTGGCATTTATTGCAAGATTCGCGGTCAACGACGCCGCGGCGCGCAACGGCTTTGGCATCCGTCACCCCAAAGTAAAACACCGGATTGAAACCGACATCGCGCACGACGAGCGGTGTTTTGTTGTCCGTCCCCAGAACCGGCTTGCCGTCCGCGCGCTTTAATTGCGTGTTGATGTAGCCCTGCATACTGACGGCGTACGAGCCCTTGGCATCCGCCGGAATCGCGTTATCGAACGTATACGTATAGTTGCCACTGCCCGCGTCTTTGGCTTTGGTGGAGATTGTCGCGCTGATGACCAGTGATTCACTCCACATCTTGGCATAGTCGGTCGTAGGTCCGGCGAGAACCAAGGAAAGACTGCTAAAGTCTTTCGGGTCAATCGTCTTGCCGGCTTGGTCTTTGATGTTAAAGGTGACGGTCGGCTTTTGACCGGGCTTGGTATCGCTCACGCCGACGATGGCAAATTTCACGCCGCGCAATTGCTTCGAGGCGTTCGGAATCACGTGCGCGCCGACAATGGATTCATCGAACTCTTTTCCGCTATCCGCCACGTGGCACGTCTTGCAATCTTCATCATTCTTCTGCGGTCCGACGTCGGAGTGATTTCTGCCGCCGGCGTATTTCGCTTTGCCGGTCTCCCAGTCAATGCCGTCGTGACACGCACCGCACGCGGCGCGGCTGGGTGCGGTCTTCCAGTTATCCGCTTGCGTGCCTTTTTGGTGACAGGTGGTGCAGTTGCGCACATCTTGGGGCCAAGCCGACCCGCTAAGGTCAGCGACGGTTTGGCGATAGCCGACGATATAGTACGGCTTTTTTCCGGCGGCAACGCTCGGCAACTTGCTGCCGTTGTGCAATTTGTGTACCATTACCTTGAAATCAACCGTGTTGCCGCTTTCCGGATCGATTGTCTGCGCGGTGTGACACAAAACACACACTTGCGTTTCAACGCGCTGACCACCATGCGCCGCCACCGGATCGTGGCATTGGTTACACGCTTGCGTGCTGACGACTTCGCGGCGCGCCGGCGCGCCGCCGGTCGGAACGTACGAATAGACCGCGTTCGCGACAAACTCGCGGGTGTTGCGCGTCGCTTGCCCACCGATCACATGCGTCGCGGTCTTGTCTATATTCGCCGGGAGCGTATTGGTGAAAACGTAGGTAAAGCCGGTATCGGTCTGGGTGAGTTTGCCGCCGAAATCCTGGACCGCTTGTTTTGCGGTCGCCAGCGCGGGCTGGACTTGGGCGCCATTGAGGGTAAACGCGGCGCCTTTCACCTCGGTGACGATGTAATTCTCGAACGAGGTGAGACCGGTGGCTTTGTCGGTGACGAGTTTGTCAATCGCAAAACGCAAACTGTTCGCGTCCAGATCGGCGGGGCTGACCGGATTACCTTTATCGTCGGTGAGTTTGAACGTCACCACGGGTTTGTTGTCCGCCGGGATTTCGACTTTGGTGATTTCCATTTTCAAGCCGGGACCTGGCGGTACCGGCGCCGGTTTACCGGCGGGACCGGGCGGACCGGCAGGACCGGCGGGACCCTGAGCACCCGGCACACTCTGTTGAGCCACCGGCGTTTGCGAGCAAGCGGCGATACTGAGCAGCAATACGATAGCGCCCAGCATCGCGAATATGACGAGGACTTTCGATTTCATTTTTTCCTTTTACCTCCACTGGATCAGTCCATCAACCCAATTCGACTTTTTGTCGCGGCATCCCTCCTTTGAATTGCCGCGCGATTCCCTCGTCAGAGTCGCGGGCGCGATGAGAACACACGCATGGGCAGACCGTCCTCGGCCCGCCGACGCGTCGATCCAAAAACAATCAAGAACCATAAATTTGTCCCAGCGGTTTTCCAATCACCACTCTGCCTTCTTTGACCGCTAATTCGTATAACGGCAAACCGCGCGGCGGCGGACCCGAAACAACCGCGCCGGTAACCGGATTGAATAAACCATCGTGGCACGGAGATTCGACGACATTCTTTTTGTCATTCCACGCCACGATGCAACCCAGATGGGTACAGATCGCGGATAAAGCTTTCAGTCCGCCGGCTTTCGTGTTGACGATAATGACCGGCGTGTCGTTCACCGAGACGACCGTCCCCGTTCCAACCGGAAAGTCTGCGAGCGCGCCCACATCGGTGGGACCGCCGGCGTCGGCTTGGGCTTTGGTCGGCAAAAGATAGGCGACAATTGGAATGAAAATGCCGGCAAGTGTCGAGACGATGGAGAATCCTAACAGCGTTTGAATGAACTTTCGCCGTGTGATGGGCAGCGCTGGCAAATCTTGAAGTGAGTTCGTCATAGCTTGTCCTCAACGATTATTCTTTCGGCGGCAATTGCCGATACAATTCGCGCCGGACGATCCAGAGCGACGTGACCGCGAGCGCCAAGACCGCCAACCCAACCGCCATGAATTGACGCCGGAGAATATTGTCATTCATCGCTTTGTCCGCGGCGGCAAGCACTTTTTTGGCGGCGGCATTCGCTTTGTCGGTTCTCTGTTTGACGGTAGTGAGATTGAGCGTGTGCTGTGCCGCGCGCGCGGTGATCAAATTCGTGCGCGCTTCGCGCAAGGTCAATTCCTCCGGCGCGACGATGAGCGCGCTGTCGGCGGCGCGTTTGAGCGCGGCTTCCGCATCGTGCAACATTTTGTCGCTCGCCGTGAGCTGATCGGACAAATCCTGAATCGCTTTCGCCGGCGGGGTTGTGTTGGCATGGCAAGTCGTGCAATCGCGCTCGCCGGCGCCGGTAAACATCGCCTCGCTGGGCACGCCGACATCATAGCGACCGTGGCACGTCACGCATTTGGGCGTGCCGGCTTTGTCGCTGGCATGTTTGCTTTTCAAGTAATAGTCTTGCGTGGCGGTATGACAACTGCCGCACACATTCGCGACCTCTTCAAAGCCCGGCGGCGCGGCGCCGTGCGTGCCGTGACACACCGCGCAACTCGGCGCGCGCATATTCTGCTTTTGCAACAGCGCGATGCCGTGCACGCTTTGCGCATACAACTGGTATTGATTCGTTGGAATTTTGTACGGCTTCATCAATTCCACATTGGAGTGACAACTCGCGCACAACCCCGGCACATTCAGCGCGTACACTTGCGAGGAGGGGTCTTGCGCTTTTTTGGTGCCGTGCCGATCATGGCAAACAAAACAAGTCGCGACATTCGTATCGCCCTGCGCAAGTTTTTCTCCGTGGGTGCTGGTCAGATATTTCGCCCATTGATCGGTCGGCAGATCGTACTGCCGCATCGATTCGACGCGCGCGTGGCAACTTGCGCACAATGCCGGCACGTCGACCGTTTTGGGCTTGCCGACATAGCCGGCTTTCACCGAGTGGGCATCTTCTTTTTTATCCGCGGTGGCGTTGCCGCCG
This sequence comes from Chloroflexota bacterium, assembly GCA_016199405.1. GTDB lineage: Bacteria > Chloroflexota > Anaerolineae > UBA4142 > UBA4142 > JACQGS01. The sequence continues at coordinate 7,462 of JACQGS010000278.1, forward strand.
TGGCAATCCGCGCACGCAACATTCCGCTCAGAATGAATACTCGATTTCCATTCCGGCACAATCTCTGGCGATTTGCCGGCTTCGCGCGTGTGACACTCGACGCACGTATCGCGAGTCGTGGCTTGAACGCGCGCCACCGGCGTCGGAATCACCAGCGGAATTTCGGAGGTCGGGCTCGTTTTGTGACAGGTGCGGCAGGTGTCATTCGTCCGTCCGGCGTGAGAGGGCGGGACTTTAGCCGCGCCGCTCACACCAGCCGCGTGGCAACTGAGGCAGTTGGTGCGTCCTTGCAAGGTATGCGGGATAAGCGGCGTCTCCTCTTGCGCAGGCGGAAACGCGAGCGCAGAATCGCGCGGAATCAGGAGGAGCAAAAGCGCGAGAACGGTCAAGCCGAAAATAACTTTGAAAAGGTTGTTCATCGCTCCCTCAATGCGTGATACGTTAACTGATTTGACCCCACACCGTCATACCGATGAGCACGAGCAAGATCAGCGCGATCAGCGCGAGCATCAACGGTCGCGCGCGGGCGCGGCGTTTCGGCGCGCGATCGAGAAATGGCAACAAGAATAATAACGCCAGCCCGAAGCCGGGCAGTAAAATGCCAACCAAACGCGGCGCTTCCGCGCCGATAAAATTGAAAACGCTCGCCACTTTGAGAAATTGATATACGCCCAAGAAATACCATTCTGGTTTTACATGCGCCGGGGTTTTGAACGCGTCGGCTTTTTCTTCCAAGCCCACCGGAAAGAGCGCGGCGAGCATGATCAAAACGCCGAGCATGATGTACCACGCGATCATTTCGCTCAACAGGTAATGCGGCCAGAAGGGCAGCAATGATTTGGGTTTCTTGGATTCCATAGTCCCTCTAATTTTCGATTTTCAATTTTTGATTTGCGATTACCAAAATAAAAGAACCGTCACAAAAAAAGAAAATCGGCAATCGAAAATTACTCTTCCTCCGGATCGGCGAGACCTTGTTGATGCACGAACAATAAATGCAAACCGACCAGACCGGCTAACGAAAGCGGCAGCACGAGCATATGCACGCCAAAGAATCGCGAGAGCGTCAACGCGCTCACATCTCTGCCCCCGCGCAATAGTTCGCGAATCCAACCGCCGATCACCGGCACGGAGCCGGCAATTTCGGTGCCGAC
>JACQGS010000279.1 GCA_016199405.1 Chloroflexota bacterium
CTATAGGATTAATGAGCCGGTTGAACCTTTGCAACCACAATTCAAGCGAGGCACCTATCGCCGTAGAATGTTCACGATGTCGTGACCCAAATGAGCGTTATCGAAGTGCAAATTTTGTTCACGATGTCGTGACCCCTGACAACTACTTTATACGCAATACGATTCCGAACTAAAGACCAATTACATTGAAGAAAACTTTTTCAACCCTCATCAAACTCACCATCACGATCAGCATCATCGCATTCCTCTTTTCGCGCGTCGATCTTGCGCGCATGGCGGACCAATTGAGCCGCGCGAACGCCGCCTATTTGGCAATTGCGCTCGCGCTTTATTTTGCCGCGATTTTTGTCGGCGCGGTGAAATGGCATTTGCTCGCGCGCGCCCAGGCAATGCGCGCGTCGCTCGGCGCGTTGCTGACGTACTCGCTCGTCGGCTTGTTTTTCGGCAATCTGCTGCCGTCGAATGTCGGCGGCGACGTGGTGCGCGCGTACGGATTGATGCGCGCGAGCGGACAGCGCGAAGCTGCCGGCGTTTCCGTGCTGGTGGACCGCTTGATGGGACTCGTCGCGTTTTTGGGCGCGGCAGTCGTGATGGCAGCGATCGCGGCGGTGACGCTCACGCGCGGCGAGTTGGAGCAGATCGAAATCGCGACCGTGATCGCCGCAACGGTTTTTATCGCCGCCGCCGCGCTCTTGTTCAGCCGCCGCGTGGGGCAACGCGTGAAATTTATTTTCGATCTTCCACTGCTCACGGCAATTCGACCGATGGCGCAACGCGTGTATGCCGCGCTGCAAGTGTATCGGACGAGTTATCGCGCGCTCGCGCTCAACATCGCGCTGTCGGCGCTGATCGTCGTGCTGACGACGCTCGTATGGTACGCGGTCGGGCGCGCGCTCGGCGTGAGCGTTCCGCTGTTTTATTTTTTTCTCTTTAATCCGCTGATCGCGTTTGTGTTGCTGATTCCGATTTCGTTCAACGGACTGGGACCGAAAGAAGCGACGGCGGTTTTCTTTTTCAGTTTGGTCGGCGTGCCGAACGAGCTCGCGCTCGCGATGTCGCTCATTTTTCACTTGATTATCGTGCTAACGAGTTTGCCGGGCGGCGTGTTGTGGTGGCGCGAACGCGCGCTTGCGCCAACGGAAATTGCTGAAAGCCAGCCTTCATAACCTGATTCAAAGTTAGCGTTCTCGATTAGCTTGCAGGAAGTATTTTTCGTGCCCTTCGTGTACTTCGTGGAGAAAATTTGAGGTCGTATGCCCCCCAAATCCAAAACGCACTCTAAATGGACCTGTCAGCAATGCGGCTACGTCTCCGCCAAAGCGTACGGCAAATGCCCGGATTGCGGCACGTGGGACAGCATGGTCGAGACGATGGAGACGAAAGCCGAAGCGCGCGGCACATCGCTGGCTTCGCTCGCACCGCGCTCTGCCCCGCAAAAAATTTCCGATGTCGTCACCGAGGGCTTTCAGCGCATTCAAGTGCCAATGCCGGAACTCGCGCGCGTATTAGGTGGCGGCATTGTGCCGGGCTCGCTGGTGTTGATCGGCGGCGAGCCGGGAATCGGCAAGTGTCTGGTCGGTTCAACGCGAATCCTCGACCCCATCTCCGGCGCGTTCCTGCCGATTACCGAATGGGCAGAATCGCATCGCCCGGTTTTGTCGTTAGATGAGACGACGTATCATTTGTCGCCTCAAAAGACAAAAGCATTCTTGGATCAAGGCATCCAATCTATCGTTCAAGTGAAAACGCGCTTGGGCAGAACATTGCGCTGTACGCCCAGCCATCCGGTCCTGACGCCCGATGGCTGGCGCGCGGTTGGCGATTTAGTTCCGGGCGCGCGCATCGCTTCGCCGCGCGCCTTGCCGTACTTTGGCAAAGCCAAAATGCCAGAGCATCAAATCAAGATGATCGCGTATGCGTTGGCAGATGGATCGGCGGGCAGTCAGATTACGGTGACCAACGCGATCCCGGAAATTGCAAACGATCTGGCGGAAATCGCGCGGAAATTTCAAATGCAATTGAGAGTTTACCCAAAGCCGCACACGGTCGCCAAGCAATTTCGTTTTGTTCAACCGACCGGTGTGCGCGAGAATGCGCGACGAGATATTGCTGGTGCGCTCAAGCGCGTCCACGCGCAGTCCGGATTGACATGGGCAGATTGGTCACGTCGAGCCGACGTCAGTTACGCGATTCTCAACATCTGGCGACGCGGCGAAGTTGCGCCCAGCGCGACCGAACTCGAACGACTGGCAGTTGCCGCGAATGTGCCGGTCGCAGAATTAAAGCCCGCCTCGCGCGATCGAGCGGAAATGCGAACGTCGGTCGCGCGCTTTTTGGAATCGGTCGGTTTGCGTTTTGTCCGCGCCCGCGCGAAATTTGTGCCGGCTTGTGTTTTCGGTTTGCCGCGCGCGCAATTGGCGCTCTTCCTGCGCGTCCTCTTCTCCTGCGATGGCTCGGTGTATGTGAACCAATACAAAACTCCCGGCGTATCTTATTCCACAATTAGTGAACGCTTAGCGCAAGATGTTCAGCATTTATTGTTGCGCTTTGGCTTTGTGACCCGCCTGAGAACGAAAACGAGTCGCGTGAACGAACGCGCGTACACGGCATATGAGATTCAATTGCTCGGCGTTTCTGAAATCAAGCGATTTTTGGAGGAGATCGGTATTGCGGGACGCGCACAAGCCCAAGCGCGGATTGCGGCAATGCCTATCCCCACATTGCCCTCGACGCATTTCGACACGATCCCGACCGGGAAAAAATTCTGGGCGCATTTACAGCAACTCGCGGCGGGCGCGTCTTTGAAACAAATTAGTTCGATGGCTGGCGTCACGCTGCATTATCACCGCGAAAACCGTCCGCTCGCGCGCAGTACCGTCGCGGCATTGGCGAACGCCTATCCCTCACCTTTGTTCAAAACGATGGCGCAAGGAGAAATTTATTGGGACGCGATTGAAAGTATTACACACGGTGGCACTGAGCGCGTGTACGATTTGTCTGTTCCCACGAATGCCAACTTTATTGCCAACGATTTGGTTGTGCATAACTCAACTTTACTGCTCCAGATGGCGGCGACACTCGCGCAAGACAAAGGCAATGTGCTGTACGTTTCCGGCGAAGAATCGGTCCAACAAATGAAAATGCGCGCGGAACGCCTCGCGCTCAAGCCGGAGGCGCTCTATCTGCTCACCGAAACGAATCTCGCCGAAATCATCGCGCACATCGAGCGGCTGCATCCGAAACTCGTCGTCGTCGATTCGATCCAGACCATTTATCTCGACGAACTCGCGAGCGCGGCGGGCAGTATCTCGCAAGTGCGCGAATCGGCGGCGCGCTTGATGGCAACCGCGAAAGAAACGAATGTCGCGATTTTTCTGGTCGGGCACGTGACCAAAGCCGGCGCGATTGCCGGTCCGCGCGTGCTCGAGCATATCGTGGATGCCGTGCTGTATCTCGAAGGCGAACGCTTTCATTCGTATCGGCTTTTGCGTTCGGTGAAAAACCGTTTCGGCGCGACGAGCGAAGTCGGCGTTTTTGAAATGACGCAAGAGGGCATGCGCGAGGTGGACAATCCGTCGAGCGCGTTTTTGGCGGAACGCGCGCCGGACTCTGCCGGCAATGCGATTGCGGTCACGATGGAAGGCACGCGTCCGTTGCTCGTCGAAATTCAAGCGCTGACGAGTTCAACCGCTTTTGCCTTTCCGCGCCGCACCGCGAATGGCTTTGAACTGAGCCGCTTGTTATTGCTCACCGCGGTGTTGTCGCAACGCTGTGGATTGAAATTGTTCAATCAAGATGTGTTTGTGAATGTCGTCGGCGGATTAAAAATCAACGAGCCGGCCGCGGACCTCACGGTCGCGCTCGCGATTGCATCGAGTTTTCGCGATCGGCCCGTCGCCGAGGATTTAGTCGTCATCGGTGAGGTCGGATTGAGCGGCGAATTGCGCACCGTCAGCCAAGCCGCGCGGCGTTTGACCGAAGCCGCGCGTTTGGGATTCAAGCGCGCGATCGTTCCGCAAACGCTGGCGAATCTCAAAGAAAAACCGGACGGCATCGCGCTCGTCGGCGCGCGCACGCTCGCGCAGGCGATGGATATGGCGTTGGTGAAGTCGCATTGACTTTTCCAAGTCCCTATGTTAAGATGCCGCCAAGTGAGTGGCAAGAAAAATTTATTTCCTGATTGTCCAATCGCATACCGGCTTGATGATCTGCGCGGAGTTACACCCAACCCATAGATAGTTCGCTCGGCGACGCGATGGTCGCAAGAGATTGCACTTATCCCTTTTCATCCTACAGTTGAGTGTACCCGGCGGTACACTTTTTTTATTGGCGGCGGATGATCAGGAGGAGGTTCCGATGTCTCTCGAATTTCTCCTCCGTCTGTTCGGAATGATCGTCTTTGCGATCGTCGGTTGGAAGATCGGCGATACGCTCGGCGATCCTGATACCCAAATTCGTTTTATCATCGTGCTGGTGCTCGCCGGCGCGGCGCTCGGATTGCTGATCACGCCGTGGGTCACGATCCGCCCGTATCGTTGGGTGCGCCGCTCCATTCGCCAAGTCCCCGCGCAAACGCTGATCGCCGCGACGGTCGGTTTGATCATTGGACTGATCATTGCCGCGCTGACCGCCTTTCCCCTTTCCCTCTTGCCCGAACCCTGGCGTTCGATTTTTCCTTTTGCGTCTTTGATTTTCTTTGCGTATCTAGGCGCGACGGTCATGATGATGCGCGAGCGCGATTTCTTTGCGATTCTCGGCGGGCGTTTCAGCCGCGAGGCCGCGCGCGGCGGGAGCGATAAGCCGATCCTGCTCGATACGAGCGTCATCATCGACGGCCGCGTCGCGGACATTTCGCGCACCGGCTTTTTGGACGGCACGTTGATGATTCCGCGCTTTGTGCTCGCGGAATTGCAGCACATCGCCGATTCGTCCGATCCGCTGCGGCGCAATCGCGGGCGGCGCGGCTTGGACATGCTCAACAAATTGCAAAAAGATTCCGTCGTTCCCATTCGCATCACCGATCTCGACGTCGAAGACGTGCACGAAGTGGACGATAAACTGGTCCGCCTCGCGAAAAATTTGCATTGCGCGATCCTCACCAACGATTACAATCTCAACCGCGTCGCCGAACTGCAAGGCGTGCGCGTGCTGAACATCAACGAACTCGCGAACGCGATCCGCGCGATCGTTCTGCCGGGCGAGAATATGAAAGTCCGCTTGGTGCAAGAAGGCAAAGAGTTGAATCAAGGCGTCGCGTATTTGGACGATGGCACGATGGTCGTCGTCGAGAACGGCAAGAAGCAAATTGGCAATTTGGTCGACGTGGTCGTCACGCGCATGTTGCAGACGAATCAAGGCCGAATGATTTTTGCGATGGTCGAGAATGACAAGAAATAATTATTTCCTCCGCTGCCAGTGTCTCGGGGCGCATTGCTCCCGTAATGCGCCGGCTCTCGCCTTGAATCCAAACGTTGGAGAGTACGCCAATGGCACTGACTATCTATAACACGCTCACGCGCCAGAAAGAAGAATTTATTCCGCGAGAAAAGGACCGCGTGACGATGTACGTCTGCGGTCCTAATCTTTATGGACCCGCGCATGTCGGACACGCGCTGTCGTACGTTATCTTCGACACGCTCAAACGCTATCTGCGTTATCGCGGCTATACGGTGCGGCACGTCCAAAATTTTACCGACATCGAAGATCGGATCATCGCCGCCGCGCAAAAAGAAAACAAAACGCTTACGCAAATCGCCGATCCGTACATCGATCGCTTTCTGCGCGAGATGGACGCGCTCAACATTCAGCGCGCCGACGCCTACCCGCGCGCCACCGGCGTCATTCCGACGATTGTGCGCATCACGCAGGGCTTGATCGAAAAAGGATACGCGTACGAACGCGACGGCGATGTGTACTATCGCGTCCGCAAAAATCCGGAATACGGCAAGCTCGCGCATCGCACGCTGGACGAGATGGAAGCCGGTGCGCGCGTCGCGGTGGACGAACGGAAAGAAGACCCGATGGATTTCGTGCTGTGGAAAAAATCCAAACCGGGCGAGCCGGCGTGGGACAGTCCGTGGGGCAAGGGTCGTCCGGGGTGGCACATCGAATGCTCCGCGATGAACCTTGACATGAACGGCGAGCAGATTGATTTGCACGGCGGCGGGCAGGACGTGATCTTTCCGCATCACGAAAACGAAATCGCGCAGTCGGAAGCTGCCAACGGCAAGCCGTTCGTGAACTACTGGGTGCACCACGGTATGCTGAACTTGGGCGGGCAGAAGATGTCCAAGTCGGAGAAGCGATTCTTC
>JACQGS010000280.1 GCA_016199405.1 Chloroflexota bacterium
ATATCGACAAAGTGCCAGTACAAGCCGACGATTTCGACCGGCAAAAAATTTTCGGCTGAAAAACCGCCGCGGATTGCTTTCGCGGCAACGGCGAGCAGCCAAATCACGCCGATCAAAACGTGCGCGGCGTGAAAGCCGGTCAGCGTAAAATAAACCGAGCCGAAAATATTCGCGTTCGGCGTCAGCCCTTCGCTAAAGAGATGCGAATATTCCGTGCCTTTCAAGAACAAAAAGGTCGAGCCGAGCACAGCGGTAATCACCAGCCAGCGCCACATCGTGGTGCGATTGCCTTCTTTGATCGATTGCAACGCGGCGACCATCGTGACACTGCTGACCAAGAGCACCATCGTGTTGATCGTTGGAATCAATAGCGTCAGAATGTGTTTGGGATCGGGACCGCCGACACTGCGCTCGCGATAAATGATAAACGTCGTGATGATCGCGGCGAAAAAGATTACTTCGGACGCGAGAAAAACCCAAATGCCGAGCTTGCGATGATCGTGTTCCATATTTTCCATTGCGGTAGCGTGTGCGTCCATGAATCTCTCCTACCCGGCGGGCTGCGCGACCCAACCCGCGAAGCCGGCAACAAAAATGGCAAGTCCAACCAGCGCGATGATCGGCGTGTAGATCAAGCCGAACATCACAATCGTCAGTCCCAACGCGAGGACGAAGGGCCAATAGCTGGGGTTCGGTAAATGAACATGCCCACTTGCGCCGGGGCTGGCTTTGGCGCCGCCGTGTTTCAAATCCCATAACGGACGTGTGCTATTTACCGGCGGCAGATTGTCGAAATTGTGCGCGGGCGGCGGCGAGGTCGTTGCCCACTCCAACGTATCGCCGTCCCAGGGATCCGCCGGCGCGGGCTTGCCGTTCTTTCGACTCGAGATGACATTCCACAGAAAAACCAAAACGGCGACGCCGATCAAATACGCGCCGGCGGTTTCGACCAAATTGATCGTATCCCAGCCGAGATCGCCGGCGTACGTATAAATCCGGCGCGGCATTCCCAAAACGCCCAAGATGTGCATTGGGAAGAACGTAAAGTTCATGCCGATGAACTGGAGCCAAAAATGCGCCAGCCCTTTTTTCTCGTCCAGATATTTGCCGGTCATTTTGGGGAACCAATAATAGATGCCGGCAAAAATGCCAAAGATACTCCCGCCGAACAACACATAGTGAAGATGCCCGACGACAAAGTACGTGTCGGTCAATTGAAAATCGACCGGCACTGCCGCGAGAAAAATGCCGGTCAATCCGCCGATGACAAAGAGCGCGATAAACCCGATGGCAAAGTACATCGGCGTTTTGAGATTGACCGAGCCGCCCCAGATGGTCGCGATCCAGTTAAATATTTTGATCGCGGTCGGCACGGCGATAATCATGCTCGAGAGCGAAAACGCCGCGTTGATCGCCGGCGGCATGCCCACCGCGAACATATGATGCGCCCAGACGGTAAATCCGATAAAGCCAATCGCTACGGATGAATACGCGATTGCCGCGTACCCGAACAAGGGCTTGCGCGAAAAGACCGGCAGGATTTCCGAAACGATGCCCATGGCCGGCAAGATCATAATGTACACTTCCGGATGTCCAAAGAACCAAAACAAATGCTGCCACAACAACGGATCGCCGCCGCCCGCCGCGTTGAAGAACAACGTGCCAAAGTGACGATCGAAGAACAACAGAATCAAAGCCGCGGCGATGCTGGGCATCGCAAACAAAATCAGAAACGCGGTGACGAGCGTCGTCCACACAAACAACGGCAGACGATTCATGGTCATCCCCGGCGCGCGCAGCCACAAAATGGTCACGACAAAATTGACTGCCGCGCTAATCGAGGAGACGCCGAGCATTTGCAAACCGAGAATCCAGTAATCAATGCCGGTAGTGGTCGAATACGAAATCGAAGTGAGCGGCGCATAGCCGAACCAACCCGCCGCCGGTGCGCCGCCGACAAAGAAGCTGACATTCATGAATAGTCCGCCGAGAATCAAGAGCCACACGCCCAGCGCATTCATGCGCGGGTACGCCATATCACGCGCGCCGATCATCAGCGGCACGATATAGTTCCCCAAGCCGGCGAGAAAGGGCATGACGACGAGAAAGACCATCGTCGTGCCGTGCATCGTAAAGATTTGATTGTAGAGATCGGGATTCAAGACTTTGAGATTCGCCGCCGAGAGTTGTGTGCGCATCAAGAGCGCTTCCAAGCCGCCGACGAAAAGAAAGAAGGTCGAGGTGAGAATATACAGAACCCCGATTTTTTTATGATCGACGGTCGTGAGCCATGCCATCCAGCCGGTATATTCGCGTTTAGCCATTGGCATCGTCGTTGCATGCGTAGACATTCAGCCTCCTGAGAACCCATTTGTCATTGCGAGCCGCCGAAGGCGTGTGCGAAGCAATCTCCTGGTTCCAATTGCAATCGCCGTCCTCCGGTAACTTTGGCGTGGGGATTGCTTCGTCGGCAATCCTTCGACTCCGCAGCAAAAACCGCTGCTCCGCTCAGGACGCCTCCTCGCAATGACGCGCACGGAATTACTTCAACCCGCTCAAATATTCCGCCAACGCGTTGATTTGCGCGTTGGTCAGTCTCGGAATGGTCTTGCCGGCTTCCATCAAATTGCCGGGCTTGAGCGCTTGCGGATCCTTGAGCCACGCCTTGAGATTATCCTTGTTTAATACAATCGTTCCGCCGGCAAATGTTTTGCGACTGCTCAGGTGCGTCAGATTGGGACCGGCGACACCTTTCGCCACAGTGCCGTTCACCGTGTGACAGGCGATGCAAATGCCTTTCAGGAATTCTTGCTCTCCCTGTTTGGCTAAATCGCTCACCGGCGCGGCGGGATCTTTCTTTTGATCGCCCACCCATTTATTGAAATCTTCTTGCGTCTCGACGATTATCGCAAAGCGCATATTTGCGTGCGCGACGCCGCAAAATTCCGCACATTGCCCATAAAACGTCCCGACTTTGGTCGGACGGAACCACGTTGTGTTCACTTTGCCGGGCACGACATCGCGTTTGCCGCCAAGTTCCGGCACCCAAAAACTATGAATGACATCTTTGCTTTCCAACGTAAAACTGACGGCTTGATTCACGGGAACGTGCAATTCACTCGCGGTCGTGACGCCAAGTTCCGGATACTCCGCCGCCCACCACCATTGATAACCGGTGACCTTGACCTTGAGCGCGTTCGCGGGTGTCTCTTCGATCGCATTTAATGTTTGCAAAGTAAAAGCAAACACAATCACCAAGACGATTGCCGGCGCCAGCGTCCACGCGATTTCTAGGCGCGAGTTGCCGTGAATCTGCGTAGGCATCTCGTCGTTGCTTTTGCGGCGAAAGCGCAGGACGGAATAGACCAACAACACTTCGACGATCACAAAGACGACCACCGAGACGCCGAAAATAAGATTGAAAAGATTGGTCACCATCGCCGCGTTGGTTGACGCGGGGGTGAGCCACGTCGGGCTGTTGGACGAGCAGCCGGTAACGACCAGGAGACCCAGCGCGAGGATCGAGAAGAGGGTCGGGATGAATTTGAGTCGAATGCTTCTCCGCATCAGTACTCCTTGAAAATGAAAAAAATTTCGATCAGGCAAGTTGCGGCGCCGCGCGCGCCGCCCAGTCCTCCCAATCCAACCGATCGCGATGGAGGTCGAAGGCGCGTGGAGCCCCAAACAAATCTTTGGTTTTGTGATGGTCAAAGAGGGGCTGGAGCTTGTGCTTAACGCGCATGAATCAAAATGGGGAAAACGAAAAATTTCCGGACATCATTGTCACGTGAACGGGGGCGATCATAGCACAACTTTTCCTAGATGACAAACTTGCCGGGCTTTATTTTCCGAACAGCTTCACGAGATCCAATACCCATGATGGGATCACGCGTTGGAGCCCGACGCCGGCGAGCAAGGAAAGCGCTTGCGGTGCGCTCAGGGCAAACGCGAGGCGGCGCATTTCAAAGGGCCATGTCGGAAAGTCGTGATTCTCTTGATAAAATTGGCGCAGGGCTTGAAGGACTTGCAAACGCTTTTGAATTTCGCCGGGATCGGGCAGTTGGGACGGCTCGATCAATTCACGCGCGTTGTCATCGATGCGCTGCGCGAGGGTCGCCATTTCTTGATAATAGCGTTCACGCTGGCGGAGCATTTCGTTGTGGACTTGGGTCAACGGCAAAACAAAAACCGCGAGCAACGCGACGACTTCAAAGATCAAACCGATAATCAGGAACAAAACTGTTTTGGGGTCCACTCCAAAAAACAAAAACCCACCGACCACATACAATCCGGGCGCCAACAAGATGGTGGCATTGCTCGCGCTCAATTCACCGAGCGGCGCCAGCCCGCCGCATTGATCCGGAAAGCCGCGCTGAACGTTCAAAGAAAATCGTTGCGGCAGTTGATCGATAATTTGCCCCAACGCAAACAAGCGCCACACGACGGCGCCGATCAATAACCAGGAGAGGAAGACGAAGGGGGCGCGCAAGAAAAATAACCGGACGACCGCCGCCGAACTATTTTCGGGCAAATCTGGAATCGCGAATAGAATCAGCAATCCGAGCGCGCCGGCGGCGAGGGAAAGCCACCGCCCGCGCGGATCGTTCAGTCTCTTTTCCGAATCATGCAGGTAGGCAACATAAGCGGACTCGGATGCGCGGATGGAGCCGCGTTCCCAGATTATTTGGAATGTGCGCGGCGCGAGCCGCGCGAGGCGATAATAGAATAGCGCAGCGACAACGAGCGCGGTGTAACTGGAATACCGCGCCGGTTGCGTCCAACTGGCTTCCGCAATGCTGCCAAAGAGAATCAAGTCGAGCGCAAAGACGAAAAGCAAAAGCAGCGGGTAAAAGCTGATGAGCGCGCGCAGACGCGGATTTCGCGTGAACTGAAATTTTCGACACGCGTCCGCGACAGTTTCCGCGTGGTGGGTTTGAGCAGATTCGCTAGCAGACATAGCATCAGCCCTTTCACGTCATCTTGACGACGATATCGCCGATAATGTTCGCTGCCTCATCGCCGCGATCGGCGGCGTTGGAGAGGTGCCGGTAAATCTCGCGCATTTTGAGGATCGCAACAATGTCCTCAACCGTTTTCGGTTCTTTGAACAGGTCTCCAATCGCGGAGCGGTAAACACTTTCCACGCGATTCTCCAACGATTTTGCGCGCGCGGCGTGATCGAGCGCAACCTTGGGGTGATCTTTGAGTTGAATCACGCTCAAATGCAGTTCTTCGGCGGCTTCGCGCAAAATCGAAACGAGGCGCTGCAAATAAACGTTCGGTTTGACGCCGAGCGTGACCATTTCATCGAGCGTGGTGTAGCCGTAATCCAATACGTCGTCAATCGTTCGAGATAGAGCAAACAAATCTTCGCGGTCAATCGGCGTCACAAAAGTTCGGTTGAGTTCGTCGATCAAAACGCGGCGGAGTTCATCCGCCTCTTTTTCCAATCGCTCGAGACGCTTGGCATGTTCGTCATCGCCATCTTTCATGTACGCTTCCAACGCCTCCAAGCCCTCGCGGGTTTTGAGCGCTTGCTCTCCAAGCAGTTTCAAGAAATCGCTATCTTTGGACCGAAATGGATTGGGAAACTTCATTTCGATTGCCCGATCGCTTGCTCCAGTTGCAACAAGATTTGCTGGAGCAATTTCATTTCGTTTCCGTACGTCGTCCAATCCGCCGTCTTGAGCGCGTCTTGCGCTTTATTGTAATGAATGACCGCATCGCGCACGAGGGTTGCCACACTTGTTGTTGTCGGTAAGGTGCTGGGAGGCGTCGGCGTGGTTGGGGTCGCGAGCGCCGGTGCGCCGGCGAAAATTTGCGCGAGCGCTTCGCCCAGCGAGGCTTGCATCGTGATCGAATTCGCGGTCGCAACGACGATGCGCTTCAATTGTGGAATTTGCCCTTGCTCGGCGAGCAAATAGAGCGGCTGGACGTACAGCAAACTTTTTTCAATGGGAATGACGAGCAAATTCCCCCAGACGACGCGACTGCCGCGCTGACTGAGCAGCGTGAGTTCAGAAGAGATCACCGGGTCTTGATTGAGGCGCGCGTGAATTTGCTCGGGACCGTATACTAATTTGTCTTTTGGAAAACGGTATACCAATTTTTTGCCGTAATCCGCGCCGTCCGCCTTGACCGACATCCAGGCGACCATATTCTGTCGCCGCGCCGCCACGAAGGGCAGCATCAGCATGAACTCTTCTTTCGATTCACCGGGCAGGCGCATGATCACATAGTACGGCTCCATCGCTTGCGATTGTCCTTCGATCGCTTCGTTCGGAACCGCCCACAAGTCTTCGCGATTGTAAAACACTTGCGGATCTTGCATGTGGTAGGTGCGGTACAGCGCGGCTTGAATGGAGAACAAACCCTCCGGATAGCGCAGATGATCGCGCAAAGACGCGGGCATTTGATCGAAGGGACGAACGAGCGCGGGAAAGATCTTGCTGTAGGTTTTGAGAATCGGCTCGTCCGGTTCAATCGCGTAGAAAATCGTCGTCCCGTTGTACGCGTCGATCACAATTTTCACCGAGTTGCGAATATAATTCGTCGCCGCGTCGTATCGCTCACTGTAGGGAAAACGGTTGGTGCGGGTGTACGCGTCTTGAATCCAATATATTTTACCGTCCCCCAAAACCGGGTAGGGGTCGCGATCCAGCATCAAGAACGGCGCGATGCGTGTCAGGCGCGTCTGGAGGTTGCGATTGAAAAGGACGCGTGTTTCCGGCATGAACGAATCCGCGAGGAGCACGTTCACGTCACCAAAGCGCAAGGCGAACATCGCGCGGTCAAAGAATGAAGCGACCGACACGCCGCCGCTGCCGGCGTAAACGGAGAATACGTTTTCGTCGCCCTTGGGGTAATCGAATTCTTTTTCGCGCGTTTTGACAAAGACGTACGAACTTTGCTCCTCGCCGAAATAAATCTCGGGCCGCGTAATGGGAATGACGCCGCTTGGAGGAATGTCTTTGGTGAGCAATTTCGGCAAGCCGTCGGGCGTGAATTCATTGACGGGGCTCGTCACCGCGCCGTATCCGTGCGTGTAGAGCAGCCGCAGGTTGACCCACGTCTGCGCCTGTTGTGCCAGTTTTTGCGTCGCCAATTCGCGCGCGCTGATCATCACTTGGCGATACTTGCCGTCAATCGTGTAGCGATCCACGTCCACGTCGAGAAAATCATAATAGGTGCGAATGGATTGGATTTGATTGTATGTTTGGAGCAGTGGGCGATAATCGGAGAGGCGGATGTTCGCGACCGTGTCCGCGTTTTTCGCGATGTCGTTCGGTGTCGGCGCTTCTTCCGCCGGGAAGGGCTGATCTTGAATTGAATCGAGCCCGTACGCCATCCGTGTGTTATCAATATTGAATTTGAGGTACGGCTGTTCTTTGGTGAACTCGCTGGGACGCACTTCAAAATTCTGAACGAATGCCGGATAAACCTGAACGAGCAGAATCCAGGCGACAATCCACAACGCCACCGCCAGCGTAATCGCGCGCAATGCGCGGACGAAAATGTTGATGATCAAAAGCGCGGCGAGTCCGAGCGCGATATAGGTGAGGATGTTCAGCCCTGGCATTTCCGCGTTCACGTCCGTGTAGCTCGCGCCGATCACGACGCCGCGCGGCGAGTACACCAATTGCGCAATCTCCACTTGATAATTCCACGCGCTCAAGAGCAAGACGCCCGCGCTCAGCGCGGACAGATGCGCTTTGACCGCGCTGGTCCACCGTAATTGCCCCAGTCCGAGCGCGTAGGTGATCCCCACGGCGATGACGGTCAAGATCAGCGCGCCGCCGAGCCACGCGATCAAGAACTCATAAACGGGCAACGTGAAAACGTAAAACGATACATCGCGATGAAAAATGGGGTCGGCGACGTTGAACGGCGTCGCGTTTTGAAAACGCAGCAACGCCAGCCACTCCGCCTGCGCGATCAAGCCCACGAAGAGGGCGAGGACAAAACCGCCGGCAATCAACAAAAAGGTAACCGATTTGCCGGCGAACGCGGCAATTTGCGCAAAGCGCGACGATTCGTCATTGACGCGCGGCGTCAGCCGGCGCGCGATAAAAATGTTGACCACGTAGAATAGGAAGAATGCTCCGGTGGCTGCGGCAAAGAGCGTGAGACGCGTGGCAATTTCGGTTGTGAAGATCGAATCGAAACCGACTTCTTGAAACCAACGGTAGTCGGTATACAAGCGCGGCGTGGCAGAAAAGAGAATCCAGAAGAGGACTAGAACAACCCCGGTGAAAATTGGGCGGCGTAGATCGGGCAAGGGTTGGCGAAACACTTCGCCCCAATCCACTTGCGGCAATTCCTCCGCTCCGCGCCGACCACCCCGATTATATCCAGACATGGCTACCTCCGTTTCAAAAGTGATTCTACACCCGGTCATTACAACGGTCAAAGCCGCGCGCTTGATTTTTCTGCGAAATGATTTGACACGCGTCGCTGATTCGCATATACTCTTGTCAATCGCGGGGCTGTAGCTCAGTTGGGAGAGCGCTTCAATCGCACTGAAGAGGTAGTGGGTTCGAATCCCATCAGCTCCACTGAGGAATTTCGGAATGCGGATTTCGGAACGATGCACAATCCGATATTCGAAATCCGAAATTGAACGTGGGGCTGTAGCTCAGTTGGGAGAGCGCTTGCATGGCATGCAAGAGGTAGTGGGTTCGAACCCCATCAGCTCCACCACGAAAATTTCAGATTTTTGATTGTAGATTGAAAATCTGAAACCCTAAATCGAATAATGGCTTGGATCGGGAGTAGTAAGTCATCCTCATAGCGAGTTGGGAAAAAGTGCAAGCCCAGCAATGTGCATCCAGAGGAATGCCAGCAAGACCCAACTCGCCCAGGAGCCGCGATGGTGAAAGTCAGTGATTAGTCACCAGTGATGTAGCTGTCGCCGTGAACGCACGTTACGCGTGAATGAGTGAAGTGATTAGGGTCTCAAGTGATTAGGTGATAATGGAACATGTTCCTTGTCACTTGTCACTCGTCACCTGTCACTTAATCAGGGTGGTACCGCGGAGGAATTCAAACCTTCGTCCCGTTATGGGATGAAGGTTTTCTGTTTTGTTTTATCCTTCGCTTCCGGCTGAGGCGCGAGGACAAGGAGGCAACTATGCCAGTTCCAAAATCCAAACTGATTTGGATGGACGGAAAATTTGTGGATTGGGATGCGGCGACGGTTCACGTTACGGCGCACGCGTTGCACTATGGGTCGAGCGTTTTTGAAGGCATCCGCGCCTATGACACGGCGCGCGGTCCGGCGCTGTTTTGTCTCGAGCCGCACGTCGATCGGCTGTTCAGCGGATGCAAAATGTACAAGATGCCGATTCCCTTTACGCGCGATCAAATCCGCGACGCCA
>JACQGS010000281.1 GCA_016199405.1 Chloroflexota bacterium
CCATTGCCCATTACAATGAGCACATCGCGCAACTTGCCGATGGGAATACTTTTGTGATCACGAACTTCGCGCGCCAACAGTTCCGAAAGAAATGCCACGCTTCGACCTCACTGCAATTTTGTTTGCGGCATTTTACACCCGGTTTGAGAAAAAGCAAGACCTCTCGCGAACCTTCCAGGTTTTGAAAACCTCGAAGGTCTTGGCGCGGCGCGCGCCGATTCCCATTTCACTCTCTTTATGCTAGAATCCGCTCCGCTTTCATCTAGTTTCCAATCGAACAGGGTGTTCCACGTAGCATAGCCCCTTGTGGGCGTTTGTGAATTCGCAGTGCGGACGCGCACGAGGCGCTATGCTACGAGGGTTTCGGATGGGAACTCGTCTAACCATATTTGGTCTTTGATTGTCCGCCAAGGAGGACGCAATGCCGCTTCCATCCGAACCCGCCGCGCCGCGCGTGGAATATTTGCTGACGACGCTCGACAAAACCCAACTGCCGCGCGAACGGTTGCGCGCGCACGGCGCCCACGCGCTCAAAAACGAAGAACTCATCGCGATTATCTTGCGCACCGGGAGCGCCGGCGAAAATGTTTTGCATCTCGCCGAACGATTGCTGCATGATTGCGGCGGCTTGGCGGGTCTCGCGCGTCAGCCCTTTAGCGAGTTGGAAAAATTCAAGGGGATGGGACGCGTCAAAGCGATTGAACTGGCGGCGGCAGTTGAATTGGGACGGCGGATGCTGGCTGCCGCGCCGGAAGAACGCACGGTCATCAAATCGCCGGGGGACGCCGCGAATTTATTTGCCGATCTGCGCGCGTCCGAGCAAGAGATGATGCGCACGGTCTTGCTCGACACCAAAAATCGCGTGCTCGCGACGCCGACGATTTATCGCGGCTCGCTGCACACAACCGTCATTCGCGTCACCGAACTTTTTCGCGAGGCGGTGCGGCACAATTGCGCGGCGATGATCATCGCGCACAATCATCCCTCCGGCGATCCGACACCGTCGCCGGAAGATGTCGCGGTAACGCGGGAGATCGTGCAGGCGGGGAAAATTTTGGATATTGACGTCTTGGATCACATCGTGATTGGCGCGGGGGAAAAGTACGTCAGTTTGAAAGAACGCGGGTTGGGATTTTCGTAACGCGTAGAGACGTTCCGGCGGAACGTCTCTACGCGCCCCTATTCGACAATCAATCGCACGCCCGAAATGTACGAATCATAATCCCACCCCGACGCGTAAATAAAAATTTGCGTGATATAAAACGGCTTGGGGTCGAGCGCATCGTACAAATTGCCGGATTCGTACGGGATCCAAATATCCGGCAAAACGAATTCCGCGTTGTTCGTCGGATTGTTCGTCGCATTTTGGACGTAAAACCCATGCACCCATTCCGCTTCACTCCCGTACACATCGCGATATTTGACGCGCAGGATGAGCGGATATTCCGAACTGAGAATGCCGCCACCCGACAAACTTTGCAAGTGCACGCGAATATCGGCGGTCAGGCGAATGGTGCGGAAATCGGAAACTTCTCGGTTGACTTGTTGCAGGATGCCGGTGATCGCGCTCGATTGATTCGAGCCGCTGCGCAAAATATGAAACGCGGTGTGAGTGCCGACCGGAATGACCTCGATCAATCCGTTCTCGGGGTTCGGATCGCTGGGCGGATCGCGCCAGAGCGCCCAACCGCGCGGCAGCGGGTCTTTGAAATCGCCGTTGACGATCAAATCGAGCGCGGCGGGCAACGGCGGCAGCGGCGCTTCGTTCGAGCGAACGACCGTGCGTTGCGAACGCACTAGCGTTACAGATCGCTCCAACGCTTCGACATTCGCTTTGCCGTCGCGCACCGTCACTTGCGATGCATCGGAACTCACGTCAATCGCGTAACTGCCCTCGGCAAGCGATGCCGCCAGATGCGGCGTCACAATTTGAAAATTGCGTTCGCCCGACTTCCCGGCAAGCAATGCCGCGCCGACGCGCATGCGGCCGCGCGTCTGTTCAATCGCCAACGTGATCGGCGCGGCGCCAAAAGAAAATGCCGATTCGCGCATATCGCGCAATTGAATTTGCGTGTTCGGGAAAAGCGTCGCGGTGCTGCCGTCCAAAAAGGTCAGGATGCCGCGCGAATTTTCGTCGGTCTCGACGAGCGTGCCTTCGTGCACCTCTTTCGTTTTCGTCACCGCAATCGCCGCCGCCGAACCGCGTTCTTGCACGCGCACCGTTCCGCCAATCACTTCTAACAACGCCGACTGCGGCGCGGTGGAGTAAAGCAAATATTGCCGAATGGCGAACGGAATTGAAAAGCAGAGCAAAAGAAAAACGGCAAAGGCGCTCCACAAAACCAGCCACGCGCGGCGTTCCGGATGTCGATTCATCATTTAATACCGAATCTCAAATCGCGAAAATTCATCATTCGCTTCGTCCCATTGCGCGTCCACATTCTCTACCCGCGCTGACGGCGGACCGCGCCGCGCCGCGTCGATCAATCGCTCTAACGTTTCGCGCGCACCTTCGGCGACGATTTCGACCGAACCATCCGCGCGATTGCGTACATACCCGACCAATCCCAACTCAATCGCGCGGTACTGAATGAACGTGCGATAGTTGACGCCTTGGACAAGACCGCTGATAATTGCTGAAACTCGCACGGTAGGCATATTTTCGATTTTCGATTGGCGATTTTCGATTGCTGGGAGAAGTGTACCTGGTTAGCTGCCCTGTCATTGCGAGCGCACTTTGCGACACTTGCACCGCACTGCGTTTGGTGCAGTGCAGGTGAGCAATCTCCAAGTCACACGTTGGGGATTGCTTCGTCGCCATCCTTCGACTCGCTTCGCTCGCTCAGCATGACTCCTCGCAATGACACGAGCATCGCCATTATATCATTTCCAACCGGAGACCCAAATCAGCATGATCACCATTGACGCCGCGCAAGAATTTTATGCTGGCGCGGAGAGCGCGCACGATTTCGATCACATCTTGCGCGTGCTGGCACTCGCGGAGCGGCTGGCGCGCGCGGAAGGCGCGGATTTGGAAATTGTGCGCGCGGCGGTTCTGCTGCACGACATTGCGCGCGAGGAAGAAGACAGCGGGGGAAAAGATCACGCGCAACTTGCCGCCGACCGCGCGCGCGAAATTCTGCTTGCGCGCGGCGCGCCGCGCGCAAAAGCCGATGCCGTCGCACACTGTATCGCGGCGCATCGCTTTCGCGGCACCACGCAGCCGCAAACGCTCGAAGCGAAAATTTTATTCGACGCGGACAAGCTCGATTCGATTGGCGCGATCGGCGTCGCGCGGGCGTATGCAGTTTCCGGCGCGCTGAATCAGCGGCTGTGGAGCGACGTCGCGGCAGATGCAGTCGCGACGCGCGATCAGCACAATTCCAATCACAGTGCGGTCGCCGAGTTCAAAGTCAAATTGAGCAAGGTGAAAGATCGTCTGCATACCGCGAGCGCGCGCAAAATCGCGGAAGAGCGGCATGCGTTTATGCAAGAATTTTTTGAGCGGCTGGAACGAGAGGTTCGTGGAGAAGCGTGAGGCAGAACAGCGTAGTGCGTATTGCGTGGTGCGTATCTCGTCAATGCGAGGAGGTGTATTATGCCGGTTGCGAGGAGTTGCGAGGCACGAAGTAAAGCAAAGCACTCACCAATTTACATTGATTCTGTATTTTTCTTTAGCGCTGTGAATTTGAAACGAGTATTGCCGGCAGCATTCCTTGCGATTCTCTTTCTCGCCGCCTGTGCGCCGATTTCCATTACGATCAACATTGGCAACTCGACGCCGACCGCAACGGCTGCCGCGATTGTTCAACCCCAGCCCACCAATCCGCCGGCGATTCAACCCGCAACCGCCGCGCCCAAAAACGCGCCGCCTGCCCCAACTCAATCCAGTTCTAATTCCAGATGCATCACCTATGTGGATGCGCCCGCGCAGATCGGCAATACCACCTGTGTGCGCGGCATCGTATCCTCTGCGACCAAAGACGCCGGCTCGTCCGCGTTCTTTATCAATTTCGACAGCTCGCGCACTTCGTTCTATGCGGTTTCATTCCGGCATACGTGGGAAAATTTGCGGGGCAAGTGCGTGGAGATCACCGGCAAGATCATCGATTTTCGCGGCAGAGCGGAGATTGTGATCGAGGACAAAGAGCAGTTGAAAGAATGCCAGTAGGGCAGTTATCGGTCATCAGTCATCAGTCAGCAGTTGTCACTAGTTAACTGATCACTGATCACTGTTCACTTCTTGCCATCTCCACTAACGCCGTCACATTCCCCTCCGGCGTATCCACCGGAATCACACAACCCGCCGCTAAAATAAATCCGCGTCCGCCGGTTTGTTGAACCGCATCGCGCGCCTGGGCAATAACCTCTTCGCGCGATTTTGCCGCGAGCGTTTCCCATTCGTTTATGCCGCCGACGAGCGCGATCATGTCATTGCGAGGATGCAGTTTATCCGAAGCCATGCCCTGAGCGAAGTCGAAG
>JACQGS010000288.1 GCA_016199405.1 Chloroflexota bacterium
AAAATCACCGGGCGGCATATCGGCGGGACACGCACCGGGCGTCTCTCCACCACAGACCAAGCAGGTCAGCGTATGACGACGATACTCCGTCACGTGCGGTTCGATGCGCGGAAGTTCCGTAACCTGATGGCGTTGCGGTTGCGAATCTTCACCGAGCAACAAAGCACCGCACGCCCTACAGCTGGTCGGGCAAAGTTCGATGACCCGCTGGACTTGATCCAGCGGTTTGAGCGAGCGAGTGTGTCCGACATGTCCAAGTTGTCCGCCAGCCTTGCGTCCTGAAGGCGTTCGTTTCGGATGGGGTGGCGTCGTCGGTGGATCCGAAGATGGCGGCTGGGATGAGTTGCGCGAGTTTTGGTTGAGCCGCTCTTCCAAAGCGGCAAGGCGTTGCTGGAGTTGCTCACTTTGCTGAAGCAATGCTAAGACCAGTTCACGCACAACTTGCGGCGTGGCGTTCCAATCTTCGGTTGAAATCCCGGGTGGAATTCGCTCGTCACTCATAGTCTTCAGTATGCGGCAACTTCGTCAGTTTGCATATCGCCAATCTTGGGGATTGACGATTTCAACCTGCCCCATCTGAACGGTTACCATTTTTTTATCCTTCGTCCTGCACACGTCGTACCAGCGACGAACAGTCCGTTTTGCGACAGCCGCATTTTTGGTGGCTAGCAGGTTGTCGGAGAACGCCAGAGAAACCCGTTTTCTTGCCTGTCCGGCGTGAAATCAAGCGGGAAAACGCAGAAAACGGGTTTCTGGGTTGGTCTCTCCGACAGACTGCTAGCGAGCCTCGGACTCTAACCGTACTCGGAAAAAGTTGTACGGCGCAACGATGATGAGCGCGGCGTAGATTCCGTACACGATGCTTTCGATGAACCCGACGATCAAGCCGAGCGGATTCAGTCCGAACCCAGGAAACAGCCCGCCCCATACACGGTACATCTCCCAACCGAAGAGCGCGTCGCCGATGAGACACAGCACATAAGTCAACGCAAAGGCGAACGCCAACGCGAGCGCCGCCGCTTTCAAATTCAACTGTTTCATTTTCCTTCGTCTCCTTTCTTCTGTTTCACTGGTACTCTACCACATCTAACGCCTTGTGCCTACATTCGCGCGATCAGTTTCGTTTACGCCAAAAGACTTGATTCGCGATACGCCAAATCGCTTACTCTGTCACGCTCGCAACAATCCGCGGTCAGCATTCGCAAAACGGGATCACAGCGACCTATTTGCCACACGTTGAGCGGATTAAGGCCGCGTTCGCGCGTCGATACAATCTGGCGCGCGCCGTAGGGTTACGGGATTCAGCGCGGCGACATAGAGATCCAAAATCTTGGACAGTAGTTTGGGCAAACTGAAAAAGCGCATGATGCCCTCCGCCATCAGGATCGGCGCGTTGGTCATGATTTTCTGAAACCAATACAGCAGCGTGAAATAGAGGCGATGCGCTTGAACGAAACGGCGATACTCGATCAATCCGGTCGCGAGCGGAATCTCGCCATCCGCCACGCGTCGCACGATGCGCCCGGCGGCTTGACCGAAATAGAGCGCGCCGCGAATGCCTTCACCCGTTACGCCGAAACATTGCCCCGCCGCGTCGCCGACGACGAAAATATTTTCCACCGTCGGCTCGCGTAGCGCGTACGGAACGTAGCCGCCGTGCAACTCGTCCGTCCCAACGCCCACGTCGCGCGTGAATTGCTCCAACTCGTCTTTCAATTTCGTCTCGCCGAGATAACTCGCCACACCGATGCGCGATTCGTCGCCGCACGGAAAAATCCATTGAATATGCTTGGCGCGATAGCGCGTCGGGTCATACCAGAACAGCAATCCCTCGCCTCTGTATCGCTGCACCGTCTCGATTCCAAAACTCATCACGCGTTTGTTCACGTGATGCGGCGAAATGCTCCGCGCGAGTGCCGCGCTCCAGCCCGTCGCGTCTACGAGCACCTTTCCCTCGTAATCGCCGCGCGTCGTCTGCACGATGTCGCCGCGCACGCCCTGGACTTGGGCGAGCACAAAATCTGCGTCGGTGCGCCGCGCCAGTTTGCGCATAAACTTTTCAAAGTCGAACGTGCAAAAGGGATGCGACAACGGATAGACAATCGGTCCGCGCGGACCCGTGACCACGATGCGCGGATGGATTTGCAGAACACAGTCCATCGCGTCCAGTGCCTGCATCACGCCGAGGAGCGTGCCGCACGCGGACACTTGGTGCGTCCCGATTTCGTAGCGATCGATCAACAGCACGCGCTTGGCGCGCAGTTCACCTGCTGCCGCAAGTCCCGCAAAGCCCGCGCCCGCGATGATCACATCGTATCTCAACTGACCTTCTCCGTTTTGCGCGCCCACGCACATCCAGCCAGCCGATGTTCCGCCATCCCGCGATGCGTGGCGTCCATCACACCCAGTTGCTGAAACACCTCCGCGATCTGCGACAAGTCGTGCACGACGTAATCCTTTTGCGCCTCTGCGTCATTCTGGCTTTGAGTCACCCAGATCGTTTTCCAGCCAAGGGCGTGCGCGGGCGCAAGATTTCTCGCCGCATCATCCACCATCACAAGCGATCCACGTGGCGCCTTGAGCGCACCCTGCACCATTCGATACACCGCCGGGTCCGGCTTGCCAAGAAAGTCGCCGAACTCGTAATCGAATACATGAGCGAAATGCGACGCGATGCCCAGGGCGCGCAGAACGCGCTGAACATACACGCGCGGCGCATTGGTGAAAATTGCCTTGCGTGATTGAATGCAACCTAGCAAGCAATCTAGTTCGGCGTCAGGATGAAGGTAACTTTCCACATCCACATCGTGCGCGAAGGTAAGCAACTCCTCGCGGTCAATTCGATGGTGCGTCACCAGCCTGTGCACTGCCGAGCCAAAACGACGATGGTACACTCGGCGCAACGTGTCGGCGTTCTGCAGCGAGATGCCGAAGTATGACGCGACATAGCGCGTGATCCGCGCGCTGATGGCTTGCATCAATCCCGCGCCCGCGGGATAAAGCGTATCATCCAAATCAAACAGAACGTAAGCGACACTCATCGTCATTCCTTTATGTTCTTGCGTACAAATCGTCGCGCGTCAGCGGCAGGTTCACCGCGCCATTCGCGGGCTTGGCGAGCAGTGTCTGGTTGACGTTGATGCCGCCCGTTTCGAAACCGACCGCCGAGCCAGCCATATACAACCGCCACGTGCGATACACGGTATCGCCGACCAGACCCACGGCTTCGTCCCGGTGCGCTTCCAAGCGCGCGACCCACTGCCGCAGTGTGAGCGCATAATGCTCGCGCAGATTTTCCACATCGCGCACTTCAAAGCCCGCTTGTTCGGCGAGCAGATTCACTTCGCTCACAGGTTCGAGTTCGCCGTCAGGAAAGATATAGTGCCACACGAACTGACCTGAGCCGACAATGTTCCGCTCGAGGAAACGCGTCCACGGCGAATCATTCGGCTTGAGCGCATGCGGATGCACGACAGAGATGCCATGATTGAGGAACAATCCGCCTGGCTTGAGCAAGCGATGCGCGTGCGCGAAATACTCTGGCAGGTGACTGCGCCCGACGTGCTCGAACATCCCAACGCTGACGATTTTGTCGAACTGTGCGTCGTTCAAATCGCGATAGTCCAGCAATTTCACCGCGACGCGATCAGTCAATCCCGCGGCGGCGATGCGCTCGTTTGCAAGCGCGTGCTGTTGTTTGCTCAGCGTGACGCCCAGCGCGTTCACGCCGTACTTTTGCGCCGTATAGATCGCCAGCCCACCCCAGCCGCAGCCGATGTCGAGCAATCGTTCGCCTGGCTTCATGCGCAGTTTGCGGCAAATGTGTTCAAGCTTGGCTTCCTGCGCCGCATCAATGTCTTCGCTGGCTGTCCGAAAGTACGCGCAAGAATAATTCATCCGCTGATCGAGCCAGAGCGCGTAAAAATCATTGCCCACGTCGTAATGGTACTGAATCGCGGCGCGGTCACGTTCTTTCGAGTGGAGCGCGCCAGAGAGTCGCGCGCGCCCGCGCGTGATTGTGTTTGCCGCTGTATCGTCAGGCAGCGTGAGGTACAGTCGCGCGAGTGTAACCAAGTCCGATGCCGATTGAATCGTCGTGGAGAGCGTGCTCATCCGTCCGAACGCGGCGAAGAGGTCGCCTTCGATGTCGAAATCGCCGCGGATAAACGACTCGCCGATCACGAGTTCAATCGGCAGGCGGAACATCCGCCGCACCGCGGCTGGCGAATGGATGACGAAGGTGAAACGCGGCTTGCCTGCGCCTTGCAGCACAGTCCCGTCCCACAATCGGACATCGAATGGGCGCGGTTGCCGCAGCAAGCGTTCGAGAAATGCGCGCGTGCTTGCAGTTGCGCGATCCGCAATCAAACTCGCAGTTGTCGTATTCATCTGAATTCGCTCCTTTCTACTGCGGCAGTGTTCCTACCACGTTGCTGAATTGCGGCGCGTCGCCGCCGCTGATGCGCCAACCGCGCGCCCGCAGGGTACAGCGTGTCGTCCAAGTCGAACAAAACGTAGGGACACTCATCGCAATTCAGTTCCAGCGTACCAGCGCCAACCCTGCAACCACACTCAGGATGACGATGCCCAGAGCACCGTACATTTCTATTGGGGGACGATTGATCGCGATCTTCATCGGCGCGGCGGAAGGGGTCGGCTCTGCCGTTGGCTGTGACGTAACTGCCGCTTTGAGCGGAGCGGTGACTGTCAGCTCGGCGGTGGTTGTATCACCATCTTTCCCAACTGCTCTTACCTGGTAGACTCCGGACGGCGCGTTGACCAGAATGACAAACTCGACTTGAAATTCTTCCTTGTCATTTGACTTGGCTTCGCCCAATTCGGTTTTGAATTTCAAGCCCTCGAGCAGGATCGTAAATTCCTCGTTCGCGCCCATCTCTTGACCCTTTACTTTGATCTTGCCGCCTGCCGCGACGACATCGGGTGTTACCGAAATCTCGGCAGTTCCGTGCGCGAGCGCCAACACCGGCAATACAAACAAAGTGATCGCGATGAACACTGAAATCAGCATGACCTTGAATTTCATTTTTTCATCTCCTTATTGCGGCGCGGACAAAAATGTCCGCGCCGATTTCATTTACCTTCTCCGCGGCACGGTGAGATAGACCATGCGCCACAGAACCAATATCGCGAACCCGAACAGGAGCGCGCTGATCGCGAGAACGGGTGCACCCCAAACATCTTCGCGTCCGCTAAAAAGATTCTGCGCGATTTGGTACGCCGTCCCTGCGCTCAACGTCGCCAAAGTCAGAAATGCCAAGAACGTCAACAACAGCCGCGTCATGGCACGCCTTCCAGCGTATGCGTCACCGGCACGGTGAAGAACGCATAAACGATCAACGCCGCGAGAACAAGCAACACAACCGCACCCGCGATCAACATCGCGCGGCGTTTGCTCGGCGCGAGCCACAGATTGCGATCAATGAATGGCACGAGCGCGAGCAGCCCGAAGAACGCGATCCCGCCATAGATAATGCCTCCCACGCCGAGCACGTCCTCAATCGGATAGAGCCACAAGAGCATCCACGGCGGTTTGGTCACCTCTTCGCCGGGCACGGCTTTCAATCCAAGCGGCGCGGGGACGAAGAATGAGAGTATCACGATCGCGGCGAACAGGATCAAGCCAAAGCCGATCATCCGTCGCAGGTGAATGTCAAAGCGCGCCATTTTTTCTCCCGGCGGATAACTGTCGCCCGCCCGCGCGGTCTTCGTGGGTTGGGGCGAGATCTTGAGCATTTTGATCAGAAAGAGATGGACCGCGACAAGCCCAAGCAAAATGAAAGGGAGCAATGTGATGTGCGTCGAGTAGATCCGCGTCAGTAGCGGAATGCTCCGCGTCCACTCTGACGAAAACCACACGCCCCACACGCCGAGCATTTCGGCGATTTCCTTGTTGTGCGCCAGCGCCTCACTGGCTTCCTGATCCCATTTGAGTACCGTTCCCGTGAAAACAAATCCCAACGTGATAGCAAGCAAGCCCACCCCAACCAGCCAATTGAGTTCGCGCGGGCGCTTGAACGACGCCGTGTAGTAAGTTCGGATCATGTGCAGGAGCGCGGTGATCACTACGAGATTTGCCGTCCAAAAATGGACGCTGCGAATCAAATCGCCAAAAGGGGCTTGGGTTATGATATAAACGACGCTATCATGCGCCGCGTCGGGATGCGGATGGTAAAACTGAGTGAGCAAGACGCCGGTCGCAAATAGGACGCCAAAGCCAACCAGCGTGATGCCGCCAAGAACGTAGGGAATCGTATTGGCGTATTCCGGCACAGGATATGCCAATGCATGCAGGGCGAGTCGTTCGTCCAATGCTTCCCATATTCGATCCCAAAGTCCTTTTCGCTCCACCCGTGGCAGAGCAGTTTGTGTTTGAGCCATCGTGACTCTCCTTCCTCGAATTTATTATTCCACGATCAACTTGCCGCGAAACATGCCCATCTGGCATGTGAATTCGTATTCGCCCGGCTTCTCAGGCAGGAATTCAATCGGCACCGTTTGCCCTTCGGGCAGTTGCGCGCTCTTGTTGAAATCTGCGAAGACGACCATTTCCGAGCACGATGCCGATTCTTCGCGCAAAAAGTTCAACCGTACGGGCTTGCCGCGTTCCACGACGATCACGTCAGGTGTATAGCCGCCCTTGACGAGCACCATTGCCTCTTGATAGCCGCTCGATGTCACCGCCGCGCGCGCCCCCGCCTTCTTCGTCATCCAAAAGAACCACACGATAAATGCCATCGCGGCGAGTCCGCTCATTGTCACGAAAATTTTGTCAGGGGTCATTTTATCCTCCAAAGGTATACCGGTACACAGGTAAACAAGTAGACAAGTTTCACCTGTTTACTTGTTTCGTTGCTTACTTGTCTACGTTGCCTTCCACCGCTTTAACCGATTCGCATTACTGATCACGGTCACCGAACTGAACGACATCGCCAGCGCGGCGAGCAGCGGCGACAAGAGCAAGCCGACGAACGGATACAGCACGCCCAGCGCGATCGGCAAACCCAGCCCGTTGTAGATGAACGCGCCGAACAGGTTCTGGTACACGTTCCGCATCGTCGCGCGACTGATTTGAATCGCGGTGACGACGCCTTTCAGACTGCCCTTGATCAGCGTGATGTCGCTCGCCTCAATCGCCACATCCGTGCCTGTGCCGATCGCAAAGCCCACGTCCGCTTGCGCCAGCGCAGGCGCATCGTTGATGCCGTCGCCGACCATGCCGACTTTCTTGCCTTCGAGTTGCAGTTTCTGCACGTTGTGCGCCTTGTCCTGCGGTAACACTTCAGCCAGGACGCGCTCGATGCCGACCTGTCGCGCAATCGCGTTCGCGGTGCGCTCGTTGTCGCCCGTGATCATCACAACTTCGATGCCTATCTTTTTCAACGCGGCAATCGCTTCTTTCGAATCTTCTTTCACCGTGTCCGCCACGGCGATAATGCCTGCGATTTGTCGATCCACCGCGACGAACATCGGCGTCTTGCCGTTATCCGCCAAGCGCCGCGCCGCGATATCCAAGTCACCCAGCGCGATGTTTTCACGCTCCATCATCTTTGCATTGCCAAGGATGACCTCGTGGTTCTCCACCTTGGCGACAACACCGTGACCAGGAATCGCGTTGAAATCGGTCGCCTCCGCGAGTGCCAGCCCTTTCGCCTTCGCGCCTTCGACAAGCGCCGCCGCGAGTGGATGCTCCGACGACTTTTCAACGCTTGCTGCTAGACGCAGAATATCATTGGAGTTTTGGAGTTGGGAGTTGGGAGTTGTTACAAGATCCGTCAATTCTGGTTTGCCCTTCGTAATCGTCCCCGTCTTGTCGAGGATGATCGCGTTCAATTTCTGCGCGGTCTGGAGCGACTCGCCGCCGCGAATCAAAACGCCGTTCAACGCGCCCAAACCGATCCCCGTCGTCAGACTCATCGGCGTCGCCATGCCGAGCGCACACGGGCACGCGATGATCAGCGTCGTCACGCCGACGATGAGCGCGTACGCCAGAGCAGGTTGCGGACCAAAATCGTACCAGATGGCGAATCCGAGAATCGCGAGGATCATCACCGCGGGCGTAAAGTAACCCGACACGACATCCACGATGCGCTGGATCGGTACTTTGGACCCTTGCGCGTCCTGCACCATGCGGACGATATTTGCGAGCGCCGTGTCCTTGCCGACTTTGGTCGCGCGGAATTTGAACGCGCCCGTCTTGTTGATCGTCGCGCCGATGACTTCGTCGCCGACTTTTTTCTCGACGGGCATACTCTCGCCGGTCACCATAGATTCGTCCACCGCGCTCGAACCTTCGACGATGACTCCGTCCACAGGGATTTTTTCACCAGGGCGCACGATGACCGTGTCGCCCACGAGCACTTCTTCGACCGGAATGTCAATTTCCTTTCCATCGCGAACGACGCGCGCCGTCTTTGCCTGCAAGCCGATCAGTTTCTTGATCGCTTCCGACGTGCGTCCTTTCGCTTTCACTTCCATCGCCAAACCCAAAACGACGAGCGCGGTCACGATGACGGTCACGTCGTAGTACACGTCGGTAAATTCTGCTGACGGGAAAATCTGCGGGACGAGCAGCGCGAGGGTGGAGTATATCCACGCCACCCCCGTGCCGATCGCGATCAGCGTGTGCATATTCGCCGAGCGCCGCTTGAATCCTTCCCACATTCCCGTGAAGAATTGTCCGCCGCTGTAAACGAGCACCGCGAGACTCGCCACGCCCATCGCCATCCAAACCAAACGCAGCGCGTCACTGCCGCGCGGCAACCAATCGCGCAAGATGGGGAACAGATACGGGTATGACAGAATCATCGTCGGCGCGCCGACCGCCGCGGCGAACCACCACTTGCGCATGAGCGATTTGTATTCCTTATCGGTGGCCTGCTGTTCCTTGTCCAAGCCCACGTCGGTGGCGGCAGTCGCCGCAATCGTCTTGTACGGCCCTGCCGCTTGGACCGCGCGTTGGACCGCGTCGAGATTCGTCAGCGCGGGCACGTATTCCACTTTGAGTTCCTGCGTCGCCGCGTTGAGGTTCGCGTCGAGCACGCCCGCCGTCTGCTTGAGCGCGCCTTCGATCGTATTCACGCACGCGGAGCAATACAAACCTTCGACGCGCAGACGCAGTTTCGCGCTGCTCGTGCCAAAGCCCGCGCCGCGAATCGCGTCCACGAAATCTCCCACGCGCACACGGGCGGGCTCGTACTCAATGAAAACTTTGCCCGCTTTCGCGTTGACGCTTGCCTTTTTCACGCCGACGAGGTTGCGCAGTGCTTGCTCGAGCGCTGTTCCGCCGTTCTTGCCGAGTCCTGTTACCGGTAGTTCGATGCGCTGAATAGGCGCGTTCGGATCGCGCACGCCCGTTGTCGCGGAGACCGCGCCATTGCCTTTCGATTTCACATACCTCGCGGGATTCACGTCGAATTTGTTCACGCAATCGGGCGAGCAAAAGTAGTACGTCATTCCGTTCACCGTTCGTTGCGCGAACGCGTTTGCCATTTCGATTTCCATTCCGCACACGGGGTCTTTAACCATTGTTGGGCCTCCTGCTGGTTTGTTTATCTGAAACCTCCTTTTGATTTTCACTTCTCCTCACATTCTATCGAATTCTGTCGCCGAAAACACGCGCCTAAGCGCCTGTTTTCAATAATGAAAAAGACCAGTCCGAAGACTGGTCTCAAGTCCAGCATGAATTAGTCCAATAGTTGAGTGGACGGTGGTCCTGAAAAACCCAGGCATATTTCAGCGATTCGGAGCGCTCAATGATATCGGAAACCTCCATCGATCGCTTTACCCATATTACCCGAGGATGATTACGGCTGATTACTCCGACCAAGCAACTATTTGACTTGATGTTTCGTCGCAAACAGCGCCGCTTGCGTGCGGTCATGTACTTGCAGTTTGCTCAGGATACTGCTCACGTGAAATTTCACAGTCTTTTCGCTGATGACAAGTTTCTTGGCTATTTCTCGGTTGCTCAGCCCGCGTCCTAACCACGCCAACACTTCGCGCTCACGTTCGGTCAGTCTATCAAGTTTGGTGGCTTCCTCATCATGCGGCTGGTGAATGTCTTCCACGAGTTTTTTCGCGACGAGCGGCGCGAGGGGCGTCTCGCCGCGCTGCACGGCGCGGATCGCGTTCATCAACTCCTCGGCAGAAATATCTTTGAGCAAGTAGCCCGAGGCGCCGGCTTTCAGTGCGGGTGTTATTTGCTCGTCGTTGACGAAACTTGTCAGCGCAAGAATTTTCACATCAGGATAGCGCGCTTTGATCTCGCGGGTTGCGGTCACGCCGTCCATTTCGGGCATCAGCAAATCCATCAGCACGACATCGGGCTTGAGTTCTTCGACGCGCGCCAGTGCCTCGCGCCCATTTTCTGCCTCACCCACGACTTCGATGTCGTCCTGGATTTCAGCGAACGTCGCGATGCCCTGCCGCACCATCGCGTGGTCGTCCACAATGAGTACGCGAATCCCAATGGGACTTTTAGTCTTGCTCACGTTTCATCCCTCCCGCTTGGAATCACCGCGCGCACCATCGTTCCAGTGCCGATAGCGCTTTCAATCGTCACTTTTCCGCCGAGCGCCTCGGCGCGCTCGCGCATTGTCTTCAATCCTAAATGCCCCATGTACTCCCCGGCGGGATCAAAGCCCTTTCCATCGTCTTGGACCGATAGCATGGTTTTGCCATCTCCGTTTTTCAATTGGACGATAAGTCGCGTCGCGCCCGCATGCTTGACCGCGTTGTTTACCGCTTCTTGCGCGATGCGAATTACCGCGTCCTCACAAGACGGAGGCATCTCAGCATGGCCGTCCGCTTGAAAATCAATCTTCAACTTTTCGCGGATTGACACGTCGGAGAGAAAATCGCGCAGTGCGTCGACGAGGCTGTTCTGCGCCAGCGGGCTAGGGCGAAGGTGCAGAATGAGCGCGCGCATTTCCGACTGCGCGGTTTGCGCGATACGGCGCAAACGGTCGAGGAGCGCAGGGACGCGCGAAGCGTCTTTCGTCAGAAGCGCGCGCGCGGCGTCCAGATTCATCGTCATCGTGAATAGCGATTGTGTCACCGAATCATGCAATTCGCGCGCGATGCGCTGGCGTTCTTCGAGCACTGCCAGTAACTGTTTCTGCTGAACGATCTGGTTGGAGCGTTCCTCGACTCGCTGTTCCATCTCGCGCGTCCAGGCTTCGTTTTCATCGCGCGCGCGGCGCAGACTGCGCGTCATGTGGTTGAATTCATCCGCGAGTTCCTCGATTTCGTCTCCCGTCTCGATCACGATCGTGTGGTCAAGATGTCCTTGCGCAATCAAGCCCACGCCTTCTTGCAACAGTTCAATCGGTTCAAGCAAACGCCGGGTGAGATACCGCGCGAGCAGTATGGCGACGACAATCCCGACGACAAATAGCGCAGCGACGAAAATCACACTTCGCAGGAGAATCCTATACGCCTCCGTCAGCGGTGTTTCCACGACGACGATCCAGCCAGTGTTTTCGATGGACGCGTGGGAGCCAATCACGGTCACGCCGCTGAGCCCCGTGTATTGCGCGGTGTCATTTGCCCCTTTCAAGTGGGCGCGCAAACCGGCGATCTCGGTGACGAGATTCCTCTGCGCGAGCACCCGGGATGAATCGCGATAGGCAATCAACACTCCCTCTGAATTCAACAGATAAGCGTAGCCCGTTTCTCCGACCCGAGTTTCCGAGACCGTTTTCCACACGTGTCGTTGATCCAGCCACGCGACGAGCGCGCCATTGTTTTGCTCCAGCGGTATGCCCTTCACTACATAGGGCTCCTGTCCTTGCGGCTTGAGATGCACCGCGCTGAGGTACGATTCACCCCGCTTTGCTGCGCGCCACGCACTTTGCAAATCGGCGTCGCGCTCGAGTGGCTCGATGTGATGTCCCGCGCGCGCCGCACTGGCGACGATCCGTCCTTGGTCGTCAACCCAAGCTAACTCAAGGTATGCTTCATTCCTAGCAAGCAGTTCATCCAGCAAGGTCTTTGGATTTGTCGTGAGAGGTGAACGCACCGCATCGCGCAGAGGATCGAACAGCGCATCAAGGTGCGTTTCAATCGTCAGTGCGGCGCGCAACGCGACCTCGCGCTGAAGAGTCGCAATCGCCTCGCCCTGATTGGTGTAAACGATAAACGCATAGAGTGCCGCGACAATGAGAAGTAAAAAGGCGATGGCAAGCGAAAAAGTAAGCGTCACGCGATTTGCGAGACGGCGAGGGGTCTGGGCTTGTGCCATTGGAGATCTGATCCACTGCAGATTATACGCCAACTGAAGAACGCAAGCAAAGGGTGGCGAGAGTCCCTGCTTCCTTCTTGCAGAGGAGCGCGATTTCGTGATGAACTTGCGTATCAAGAGAGAACGTATCGTTCATTCCGAATGAAACGTAAGCGACCTTCCTCAAGCTACCTATGCCTTCAACGGTACCAATCTTCGCGTGTGAGAGGCAAGCCACTCGCGCCGCGCGTGTCGAGGCACGACATCCAGCCGTTGATTTGCAGTATCGTTTCTTTCATTACAGTTCCTTCCGCGCCAGGATTGCCCAAGTATAGGACGAACAAAAACGCGCGTCAACAACATCGCCGCGCCGCAAGAGCGCGGCGCGGCGATACGTATTGCGTAAAGGCGAGGCATTCGTCAGATCGCGTGGTGAAGAAAACCTGACGGGTTTATTCCAACCTGGTTTTCATTTTGAGATATGTTGAGACGAATGCCTCGCCCCTACTTGACCACCAGCGTTCCTACCATCCCCGCTTCTTTGTGCCCCGCCACCGTGCAGTAAAATTGAAAAGTCCCCGGTCGCGTGGGCGTAAATTCCATCTGCGCCATTTGCCCCATCGCCACCACCATGTGCAATTCGGGTTGATTTCCCCCGCCCATATCGTGCCCCATCGGTGATTGAGCCGATGACTTTATTGCCGTGGCTGGAATTTCCATGATACTCCAGTCGTGCTCGATGGTTCCCATGTTGCGCATGGTTACTTTGACCGGACGACCTACCTCCACCTGTACGGTCGCGGGCTGGTATTTGAATTCGGCGACTTCGAGAGTCACTTCTTGCGGACCCGATTTCACCGGAACCGTTGAGCACGCCGCGAGCGCCAGCGACAGCCCGAGAAGAATCAAGTACATTGTTTTTCGCATTGGGTTATTCCCCTTCCTCAATTTGTGATTTGAAAGAGCAAACGACTACTTTATACCATCTTTTCTCCTCCTCCCAAAAATGTGATGCGTGGCGTGTGATGAGTGACGAACATTTCCTTCGACACTCGTCACCCGTCACTTTTCTCACACCGTCGCCAGAATCAGCAATCCCATCAGCACCACACCCGCGCCGAGGGTGAGCCGAACCCATTCCTTGTGATGCAAATTCCAGTGCGCGAGTTTGTTCAGCGTCGGCCGCGCGGACGCGGCAATGAGCAATACGACGAGCGGCAGGATGAACATCAGGTTGTACAGCACGAGATACGCGAATCCAACGAGCGCAGAAGATTGCAGCGACAAGAGCGACAGCACCGCGAGATAGATTGCGCCGCTGCACGGTACCGTGCACAAACCAATCAAAAATCCGCCGACGATGAGCGCGGGAATCGTCGCCTTGCGCGCGGCGTCCACCGTCCACTGCCCCACGATTTTCGGCGCGGCGAGGCGCGGACCCACACCCGGCAAAAAGAAATCCTTGAGCATCCACAAGCCCATCCCAATCGCGATCAGCGCGCCGATCCGCGCCGGCGCGTGCCAGCGCGAAAAAATCGCGCTGGTCGCGAGCAACCCGACGCCGAGCGCGAGGTACGTCAGAAACACGGAGGCGATGTAAATCGAGCCCATTCCGATAATGCGCGTCCGCGCGCTGGAAATATCGGCAGACGTACTGGCTTGCAATGTGGCGAGCATCGCGGTGACAAACAAAATCAGAACCGTGAACGCGCACGGGTTGATGCCGTCAATCAGTCCGCCGACGATCACCGAGGTCAGCGTGACGGCGGGCAGATATTGCTCCATGCCCGCCATCGGCGCGTGTGGATGAATGAAACCAAAATAGACCGCGAGCGCGAGCACACTCAGGATCAGCGCGGCAACAACGAGAATGTTTTGAACGCTCGCGCTGGCGCGGTTGGTAATCACGCGCCCTCCACGATCAGTTTGCCGTTCATCGTCGGGTTGGCTTTGCCGCCGCAACAAATGTCGCAGTAAAACGGGTACGTCCCGGCTTTCGTCGCGACGAACGTCCCGCTATTCACCGAGAGCGGATCCGCGATAATGTTGACGCCGAGTTCGTCAATCGCGAATTGATGCTTGCCAGCGCCGTCAGTGTGATGCTCGTTGTCCAGACTGCGGAGATTCACGCGCACCGTTTCGCCGACGCGCGCGCGGATTTCGGTGAGATCAAAGCCGTCCATCGCGGCTTGGATGTTGACGGTTCTGACGTTGCCGCTCTGCGTGATGCCGCTTGCTTTCGGCGCAAAGACCGGCGCGAGAAAATTTGCAGCAACCAGCAGCACAAGCAAAACAATCGCGCCGAAAGCGACGAGGC
Organism: Chloroflexota bacterium; assembly: GCA_016199405.1. Lineage (GTDB taxonomy): Bacteria > Chloroflexota > Anaerolineae > UBA4142 > UBA4142 > JACQGS01. The sequence goes on from JACQGS010000288.1 coordinate 14,559, forward strand.
GTGCGATCTGTTGGATTTGACGCGAACGTGCCGCGCGCTGTTGCTGTTCGCGTCTGCGTGCGAGTGAACTAGCCATCGGAACTCCTCCATTCAACAACCGTGCTGATGCGAATCGCCCTGTCCGGCTGGCGTTGCCGCCTTTGCCGAGACGCCGCTTGAATTCGGATTCGTCGTCGTCTGATCGCGCGCAACGGGCGGCATTTCATATGTTGCCGGTGCCTGTGGGCAGTATAGCGCAAAAGACCGACGCGCCACCGCGCCATTTGGCGTATCTGTGCCAAACAGTATGTGATTCGAAAATCGAAATATTCTCCCCGTCAACGCGGCAACTTTCCTACCACGTTGCTCACTTGCGCCGTATCGCCGCCGCTGATGCGCCAGCCGCGCCACGCGGTTTTCAACAGCGCGAGATCCTGGGTCAGTGTTGCCGTCCCTTGCTCGGTCCCGTGAACGATGCGGATGTCCATTTGATATTTGACGCGCGCGAGCCCGCCGCTTTGATGAATCTGCACTTCGGTGATGCGGAAATTGCTGAGTTGAACGAGACTGACCCCGCTCACGTGATCGTTCACCATTTTTTGGAATGCGTCGCGCGTGTTGATCAAACCCTGCGCGTTCGCGCCTTCTTCCGGCGTCGCAAAATAGGGATTGAGCGCGGCAACCGCGAGCTTGCCGTCGATTGCGTCTTCCCACAC
>JACQGS010000293.1 GCA_016199405.1 Chloroflexota bacterium
AGGATGAAACCCAGTTCCAACTTCCAGCAACGAGCCCACGCGACCGTTGACTTTTGCGCGACCTTCCGACGGCTCAGTGATACGGGAAAGAATCTTGAGCAATGTACTCTTGCCCGCTCCGTTGCGACCGATGATTCCGACCACTTCGCCGCGCTTGATTTCAAAAGCCAAGTCTTTGAGCGCCCAGATCGTCTCGTCCTCGCTCGGCACGCGGTTGACACTCCGCAAGTATTCAAAAGGCGCAGTCAACAGTCTCCCCGTACTTTCGATTAGGTTGCTGGATTTTTTCTTGGCGACGCCAATCCGATACCGCTTGCCTAGATTTTCAACAGAAATCGCTATCTCTGACATTCCACTCTCACATCAAATCCACAATCGTTCGCTCGGTGCGTCGGAAATAGTACGCCCCGGAAATGAGCAAGGCAAGTACGATCAGCGAGGAAGCCGCTAGCGTCCAATCCGGTCCTTGCCCCGCACCCAAGAGCGCCCACCGAAAACCGTCAATGATCCCCGCGAGTGGATTCAGCCGGTATAGGGATTGCCAGCGTTCCGGAATGACGCTGCTGGTATAAGCAACTGGCGAGACATACTGCCACAGACTGATTCCCAAACCCAAACCCAACGCGACATCTCGAAATTTGACGCTGAGACTAGCCAGCCACAAACCAACCGCCAAGGCAGACGCGCAAGCCAACAGTAGAAAGAACGGTAATGTCAGCACCGCCCACGTTGGAGCAATGCCATAAAACACCATCATTCCGATAAGCACCAAGAAGGAGGCGCCAAAGTCAACCAAACTTCCCAGGACTGCAGAGATCGGAATGACCAAACGCGGAAAGTAAACTTTGGAAATCACAGATTGTTGATTGAGCAAACTATTCGCCGCGCGGCGCGTCGCTTCGGCAAAGAGTTGCCAAGGAAGTAGCGCCGTGAAAGTGAAAATTGGGTAAGGGATTCCGTCCGATGGCAATCGTGCGATTCCGCCAAAGATAGCGCTAAAGATCACCATTTGCATGAACGGCTGAATAACAATCCACAACGGTCCCAGCGCCATCTGGCGATAACGTCCCTTGACCTCGCGCCACGCCAGAAAATAGAGCAACTCGCGATATTCCCAGACATGCTTGAGATCGAGGGACGACCATCCGCGGCTTGCCTTGATGACAATCGTAGGAAAAACCTTTTCTTCTGTTTGCCGGCGCACGTCGTTTTCAACTGCTATGGGTTCAGCGAATGAATTCATACGGTCACACGTTCTGCGAGCCGAACTTGCTCATACCATTCGATCGTTCGACGTAACCCTTCTTCAAACTTCACCTTTGCCACAAACCCGAATTCTTTCTCTGCCTTGCTCGTATCCAGTTTGCGGCGCGGCTGACCGTTAGGTTGGGTTGTATCCCAAACGACTTTGCCTTGAAAGCCGGTCAAGCGGACAATCAAATCCACCAGATCGCGAATGGAGATCTCGAACGCCGCGCCCACATTCACCGGCGCCGAGCTGTTGTAACGCTCGGTTGCGAGCGCGATCCCCTCTGCCGCATCTTCGACGTACAGAAATTCGCGCGTGGGACTGCCGTCGCCCCAGACGATCAAGTGATCGTCGCCGCGCTCACGCGCATCCACGCACTTTTTGATCAGCGCGGGAATCACGTGTGACTTGGCGGGATCGAAACTGTCGCCCGGTCCGTAGAGATTGACCGGGAGTAAAAAAATCGAATCGAAACCATACTGATCGCGATACGCCTGCGACTGGACAAGGAGCATTTTTTTCGCCAGACCGTACGGCGCGTTCGTTTCTTCGGGGTAGCCGTTCCACAAATCCTCTTCGCGAAACGGCACCGGCGTGAACTTGGGGTAGGCGCACACGGTCCCAATCGCCACAAATTTCTCCACGCCGCATCGCCACGCTTCGTGCATCAATTGCACACCCATCATCAAATTGTCGTAGAAAAATTCGGCCGGGTGCGCGCGGTTCGCGCCGATGCCGCCGACATTTCCCGCGAGGTGGATGATGACATTCGGACGCGCGTCGCGCAACACGCGCTGGATGGCATCTGCCTCGCGCAAATCGTATTCTTTGCGGCGCGGGGCGAAAATCGCGGCGGGTTGTCCGCGTCGCAGTCGCTCGACGAGGTGCGTCCCCAAAAATCCTGCGCCGCCGGTCACGACGACGCGCTTGTTGGTCCAGAAGGACATAACATCTCCACGGCAAAAGAATGGCGCGTTAGATCCGGATGCGCTTGACCCAATCGGCATTCGCGCGATACCACGCGACCACGCGCTGAATTCCCTCTTCGATTTGAACGGTCGGTTGCCACCCCAGCAGTTTCTTGGCTTTTTCGATGTTCGCCCACGTTGCCGGCACGTCTGCCGGATGACTCGGTCGGTGTTCGATGCGCGCGGAGCGTCCCACCGCAGCTTCAATGACGCGGATCACGTAATTCATTTCCACCGGACGATCATCGCCAAGATTGATGACGGTATGCCCATTCAACGCATCGCATTCGAGCGCCTGAATGGTGCCAGCCGCGATGTCATCAATGTACGTGAAATCGCGCCGAATCGTTCCATCGCCGTTCAATACCAGCGGCTCGCCTTCGGCGATCCAGCGGACAAAGCGAAAGATACTCATGTCCGGGCGACCGGCGGGACCGTACACTCCGAAATAACGCAGAACTGTAACCTGCAATCCATACAGATGATGATAGGTGTATGCAAGCGCTTCGGCGGCTTTTTTCGACGCGACGTACGGCGAGAGCGGGCAGTCCGTATTAGCGTCTTCGCGAAAAGGCAGGGGATTGTGTGGGCTGTAGATGCTGGACGTTGATGCGAGCAAAAAGCGCGGCACCCCAAACTCGCGGCACAGATCCAACAAGTTCAGCGCGCCGGTGACGTTCGTTTCAACGTACGCCCAAGGATTCTCGACGGACTGACGCACGCCGGCGCGCGCCGCCAGATTGACGACCGCGGTGAATCGAGAACTGAAAAGTCCGCGCACGCTATCCCGCGCGCCAATATCGAGACGCTGAAACTCAAAGCGCGGCTCGCCGAGCAACTGCTTCAAGCGCCATTCTTTCAGCCGCACATCGTACGCGTCGTTGAGATTGTCCACGCCCACCACGCGATAGCCGGCACGCAGCAACAAGAGGGAAACCTGTGCACCAATAAAACCGGCTGCCCCTGTTACTAGGACATTCTCGGATTCCATCTAATTGCCCTTCGCGCCGGCATTCGCCACGAATGCCTGTCCACCTAAGCTGGGCATGGTCAAAGTGAGGCGCCCCCCATCCACTCCAATTACAGGGAGCACATCAGCACCAGCGGAATGGACAACCTGAACACTTTGCTCCAAGCACGTCAGACGGCAAATCTCACCCAAATCACCATCACCCTTCAAGACGACTTGATGATACCCCGCGCTTCGCGTCTGATCCAGGAGCGCGAGCGCTTGCGCGCGCGTCTGGCGGTAGACGATGAGCGACCCGCGCATGTAAAGCACACCCACGCGCGATTTTTCCGCGATCCCGCGCGGCGTGATGAGATAGAGCAGGCGTTTGCGCTGCATCCGTCTGATTTTCACATAGCCCTTGTTGATCAGACGCTTGAGATACCAATTCACCGTGCCGACCGCAACGCCCAATTTTGCCGCGAGGTCGGCTTGAGTAACCTGCGGATTTTGCTCAATCGTCTCGAGGAGTTGAAAGTTATGCCCCAGAGGAATCGGCTTTGATTCGTTCATCGGTCGGGTGCGGCTCCCCGCAAGAAACTCATTTCAAAATTCACGGCTTGAATTTTACGGCTTTACGCCGGCTTGTCAAATCAGTGTCTTGAACGAACCCGAACCCGCGATGCGATATTTGGCAACGTGAAACGCGCGACTTCACGGATGACGCACGTTGAATTGGGCATACGAGAGACTTACGAACGATGATTGAACGCGGGCGAGGAACTACGAGTGAGGCGACCGGGAAATGCGATGCGGCATTGCAAAGACGAATCCGAATTGGGGAAGAAATGCTGGGGCAGTTACGGTACATTTGAGGCGGAAGAAGAAACTGATGAAGACTGATTTTCTTAGAACGGACTCCTCACTTTAGTGGCAACGGATCAGAATTTTGCAACAGGGATTGCCCATTGCCAAGCATTCCTCTTCACGCGCTTCGACCGCGCGCGAAAAAATTCCGCTCGCCAATCCCGCGAACACCCCGCGCACCAAATGGCACACGCCGCGTTCCGACTTGCCGTACGCGGCGGCAAACGGCGAATTCTCGACAACCAGCACCAGCTCGCGATTTGCCGCGTCGAATTTCGCGACGGTCAGTTTGCCCCACCCAATCTCTGTCCCCATCTTCGCCATAAACTCGACCGACTGCGCATCAGTCAATTTGAAAACTTCGCGATATTTATTCGCGCTCAGCGATCCGCCGGTGAATCCGCCGGCATACAGCAATTCATCTGCGCCCGCGCCGAGTTTTTCTTCAGCGGCTTTTTGAAACGCGATCAGCGTCTCGGGGCGAATCAACAAATAGCGCACATCGTTGTAGAGCAGCGCACCGCGCGCGGGGTCGAATGTGAGGTCAGCGAGAATTGAGTTGTCCATATCACATCTGGAAGTTTGATGTTAGAAGTTAGAGGTTGGATGGTACGCCCTGCCAAACATCTAACGTCCAATTTCTAACCTCCAACATCCACCCCATAATCCTCTTTCGCCTTTTCGCGCGACACTTTCCCATCCCGCACATCGCGCCGCAATGCTTCGGGATCGCGCGCGCGCGGATCGCCGTAACCGCCTGCGCCGGGCAAGCGCAAGGAGACGACATCGCCCTTTTTCAATTTGTCCAAGCCCTTGGATTTGAGCGGCTTTTCGTCGGGCGTATCCGGATTCAAAATGAATTTGCCTTTGCCGCCCTCTTTTCCGCCGAACAAACCTAGCGGCGCGAACGCTTGCCGATCGCCGTAGCGCGCGAAAGATAAATCGTCAATCAGCGAGCGAATGTCGCGCCGCAGTCCGAGCGCGCCGCGATATTTGCCTGCGCCGCCGGTGTCGGGCAAAAGTTCGTAGCGTTCCACGCGCATCGGAAATTCCAACTCGACCGCTTCGACTGGCGTGTTCATAAAACGCGCGAGGTGCGAGTCCTGCCCGTCGCGCCCGTCCTTGCACCAACGTGCGCCCGCGCCGCCGCCCTGAATGTCAATGTAGACAAAACGTTTGCCGGTTTCCGGATGACCGAGGTCACCTTGGTAATAGCCGCTAAAGCCGCAGTTCGTAATTTGTCCGTGCGACCCTGCCATCACGCGGTCGGGCAACGCTTGCGCGAGCGCGAGCATCATCGCTTCCGCGATCTTTTGCGAGACCTGCGTCCGCGCGCCGCACGCGCGCGGCGGGCGCGGATTGACGACGAGTCCTTCTTCCGCGCGGACTTCGAATGGACGATAACAACCGGAATTTGGCGGGACGTGCGGATCAACGACCGCGATCAGCGCGTAGTACACCGCCGCGTGCACCGTGGCAATCGGACAATTCACATTGCCCGGCACTTCTTTGTCCGTGCCGTCGAAATCCACAATCGCGTGGTCGCCCTGTTTATGAATATTCACTTGCAGTTTGATTGGCTTATTCGTCAATCCATCGTCGTCCACGTAATCCACGCCGCTGTATGTGCC